>JAHEIK010000095.1 GCA_024639415.1 Planctomycetota bacterium | reverse complement strand
CAGGACGGAGCATCCGCCCAGGACGGCCAGGACTGTGCCCAGGACGGCGATCATGATGATGTGTTTCATGGCTGGACGTGCTCCGCGGCGGTGCCCACGCATTTGGCCGGGCTCCCGCCGAGCAATTCATTCGGACCAGTAGGACCCACTCTGAATGTCACCGTTCGATCACGGCACGGGGGACAGGTGACGTCATGGGGCTCCACGTGGTAGAGGAGCCCCATGAAGAAGGTCCTCGTGATCGGTGGGGGCGGACGAGAGCACGCCCTGTGTGCAGCGCTCGCTCGTAGTCCCCAGGTCGGCACGGTCTATTGCGCGCCGGGCAACGGCGGTATCGACGCGGTTGCGGAGTGTCTTCCGGATCTCCTTGTGAGCGACTTCGACCGACTGGCGGAGTTCGCCGAGCAGGCCGGGATCGACCTGACCGTCGTCGGCCCGGAGAACCCGCTCGTCGACGGCATCGTCGACTACTTCCGCGAGCGCGGGTTGGCGATCTTCGGCCCGGACGCGAAGGGCGCCCAGCTCGAAGGCAGCAAGGCTTTCGCCAAGGATCTGATGGCGCGCCACAACGTGCCGACGGCCGGCTACCGGGTGTTCGACGACTTCGACGCCGCGCACGACTACCTGCAGAACCTCGAGTACTACCCCGTCGTGCTGAAGGCGGATGGGCTCGCTGCGGGCAAGGGCGTCGTCATCTGCGAAGACCGCGAGACAGCGCTGACGACCATCGCCGAGATGATGCGCGACAAGCGCTTCGGCGAGGCCTCGGAGCGGGTGGTCGTCGAGGAGTTCCTGCGCGGTGAAGAGGCGTCCGTCCACGCCGTGACCGACGGTAAGACGCTGATGATCTTCCCCACCTCGCAGGATCACAAGGCCGCGCACGAGGGTGACAAGGGCCCGAACACGGGCGGCATGGGGGCGTACAGTCCCGCGCCGGTCGCCGAGGGGCCGATGCTCGACAAGATCATCCGGGACGTCCTCATTCCGGTGCTCAACGGCCTGAGCATGGAGGGCATCGAGTACCGCGGCGTGATCTACGCCGGACTGATGATCACCAAGGGCGGCCCGCGCGTCGTCGAGTTCAACGCGCGCTTCGGCGATCCCGAGACCGAGGTGATGCTGCCGCGGCTGAAGAGCGACCTCTACGAGATCCTGTTCACCGCAGCGACCGGCCGCCTGGCGGATCTCGAACCGCCCGAGTTCGACGAGCGTCCCTGCATGGGCGTCGTGATGGCGTCGGGCGGCTATCCCGGGTCGTACCAGTCCGGCAAGCCGATGTACGGCATGGAGGATGCCGACGCGCTCGACGGCGTCACGGTCTTCCACGCCGGCACGCGGCGCCGCGAGGACGGCGGCCTCTCCACGGCCGGCGGCCGTGTGCTCTGCGTGACTGCCGTGGGCGCCGACTTCCAGGCCGCGCGCGATGCGGCCTACGCCGGCGTCAGCCGCATCCGCTGGGAAGGCGCCTACTACCGGACCGACATCGGCCACCGCATCCTCTGACTCCGGGATCTCTGACACCGGAGTCTGGGAACTTCCGTGCGGCAGACGCCCGTGGGTGAGCGTTAGGATCCTTGAACCCGCATGGCACCCCCGCGGAGACCCGGTATGCGCTCGCTCACCATCCTACTCCTGGCCCTGGCCGTCCTCTTGCCCACCGCCGCGCCCGACGCGGACGCCGGCACCAAGGCGAAGGACCGCGCCCTCACCCTCCAACTGAAGAAGCAGCGCCTCACCAAGGTCCAGTTCAAGGAGACCAGTCTCAAGGACGTCGTGAAGTGGCTGCGCGTGGCGACCAGCAAGAACATCATCATCAAGCGCGCCCCCCTGGCGAAGGCCGGCGTCGACTGGCAGGACATCACCTACACCGTCGCGCTCGAGAAGGTCTCCGTGTGGACGTTCATGGAAGAGGTGATCGCCAAGCCCCATGACATGGCCGTCCAGGTGAAGGGGAACATCGTCTTCTTCACCTCCAAGGCCGACAGCTACGGCAAGCCCCTGACGCGCATGTACGCCATCTCGCACATCACCTGGACGAAGGTCGACTTCATCGGCCCGGAGATCAACCTCAAGCCGTCCGGCTTCACCGGGGACGAGTACGAGCCTGAGGTCATCGTCGAGGACGACCCGCTGAGCACCGGCGACGCCGTAGCAGAACTCCTGAAGGAGATCCTCGTTCCCAAGCTGTGGGAAGAGAACGACGGCTGGAACATCCGCGCGACGAAGCGCTACCTCGTCATCCGGGCGCCGAAGGCCGTGCATGCCCACGTCCCGCGCACGCTGTCGAAGATCGCCGCGATGAAGTAGCGCCCCCCAGGAGGCGCAGCGCCCGCCTGCGCGGTACGATGCGCGCGTGGAGCCCACCGCAGCCGAGATCGAAGCCGCCGTGACCGCGTTCGAGGTCTTCCTGCGCGACCGCCGGCTCAAGATGACCGAGCAGCGCCGCACCATGGTGCGCGTCGTGCTCGACAAGCGCGGGCACTTCACGGCCGACGAGCTGTACCGCAAGCTGCTCTCCGACGGTGAGTCGGTGTCCATGGCCACGGTGTACCGCGCGCTCGCCTTGCTCGAAGAGGGCGGTGTCGTGGAGGGCCACGACTTCGCAGACGGCCAGCGGCGCTACGAGCGTGCACTCGGCCGCGAGCACCATGACCACATGATCTGCGTGGACTGCCGGGCCGTCATCGAGTTCACCAACCATGACATCGAGCGCCTGCAGGACGAGGTCGCCAAGGCGCACGGCTTCACGCTGAAGGACCACAGCCTGCAACTCTTCGTGGAGTGCCGGGACTGGCATGAGACCGGCACTTGCCCACGACGAGTGGAGCGTGAGCGCGGCGCTTCCGGGGCCCAGGGGTGACCGGTCCCAGCGACGAGAGCTTCATGCGCGAGGCGCTCGAGGAGGCAGAGCAGGCTGCCTTGGTGGGGGAGGTTCCCGTCGGTGCGGTCGTCGTCCACCGGGGGCAGGTCATCGCGCGGGCGCACAACCGTCGCGAGCTGGACGGCGATCCGACGGCGCACGCCGAGATCCTCGCCCTGCGCGAGGCCGCAGAGCTGCTCGGGTCCTGGCGCCTGGAGGGCTGCACGCTCTACGTGACGCTGGAGCCATGCTTCATGTGCGCGGGCGCCGTGGTGAACGGCCGTGTGGAGCGGCTGGTGTTCGGTGCCCTCGATCCGAAGGCGGGCGCCGTGGGCAGCCTGGCCGATGTGCCGGGGGATCAGCGCCTCAACCACAGGCCGGAGGTGACGGGCGGCATCCTCGCAGAGCCCTGTGGCCAGATCCTGAAAGAGTTCTTCGCGGCGCGGCGCCGTTCTTGACGGCCTGTGCGGCTGGACCTACGGTCCCGGCCTGCCGAATCGAACGCGGAGGGATGCCGGAGCGGTCGAACGGGCTGGTTTCGAAAACCAGTGAAGGCGCAAGCCTTCCCAGGGTTCAAATCCATGGGCGCCCCCCTGGATAGCAAGCCGCTTGGGACCCTCGCCGGCTCGGACGCTGGCTCGAACGGGCCTTCTTGATGATGGGACCACCGGGCGCCTCAGCCGCGGATCGGGCGGAAGGGGAGCGGGCGCTGTTCTGCGATCGCGCCAGCTGCGGCCTGCGAACCAAACGGCATCGTGCCCGTTCCTACTTCCATGCGGCTCTCAGGGATCACGCTCATCCTGATCCTCATCAGCTTGGCGGGCTGCCGTCACGACATGGGCTCGCGCTGCGCGGACCCGCACGCCTCCGGGGACCTCGACGGCGAGTACTTCTCTTTCGACGAGTTCGATGACCAACCGCTCTCGTTCGCTGAGTTCGCGGCTCCCTACGACTGTGTGTTGCCCGTGCCCCTGGACCTTCGGCCGGGGAGGGGGCCGTTCCCGAGTCGGCCCGTTCGGAACTGACCGCTGTCGGACTTGGCGCCCGCTGCGACGGGACCTCGAACTCAGTCGCGCACCGGGCGGAAGGGGAACGGACCCGGGCCCCGCTCGGGATCCCGCTGGGTTCCGTAGCCACCGGGGCGGGGCAGGACGCAGTCGTGGGGCTCGGCGAAGCGCGCGAAGGGCGTCACATCCTCCGCCTCACCCGGGAGCAGGCGGCCCACATCGTTGCGGCAGCCCGCCACCGCGCAGGCGCCCAGCAGCAGGATCACGGTCGCCGTCCGTCGCATTGGTGCTGGAACGCAGCGACGCGGCCCGGGTTCACGCGCTCATCTCCAACTGCCGTAGGGGCCTTGGGAGGCCGACGCGCAGCGGCGGCCGAGTCTTGGCCCGTCAGGCGCCCGTCAGACGCCCGTCAGACGTCCGCCCGCGTCCACCAGATCCATGTCAGGTTCCGCCACCGTCGTACCGACCCACAGAATGGGGGCGGTAGGCGAAGGGTCACGCCAGGTGGTTGCGAAAGTCTGGACAGTCGGACACTCGGATCACGAGCCGGAGCGGTTCGTGGATCTGCTGCGTCAGCACGGCATCAGCGCCGTTGCCGACGTCCGCTCCGCCCCCTACAGCCGGCACGTGCCCCAGTTCTGCAAGGACACCCTCGCCGGCTTCCTGCGCCTGGCCGGCATCGCCTACGTGTTCCTCGGCCGCGAGCTGGGTGCACGCAGCGACGACGACGCCGTGTTCTCAGGCGAGCGCGTCGACTTCGAGAAGCTGGCCGCCAGCGCGCCCTTCCGGGAAGGGCTCGAGCGCCTGCGCAGCGGCGCCGACCAGCACCGCATCGCCCTCCTCTGCGCCGAACACGATCCCCTGCACTGTCACCGGGCGATTCTCGTGGGGCGACGTCTGCGTGAGCTGGACGTGCAGGTCGAGCACATCCACCGCGACGGCGCTCTCGAAGCCCACGGCGCGCTCGAGGGACGGCTGCTCGATCACCTGGGGCTGGGCGCCGGTGACCTGTTCACCCCCCACGAGCAGAAGATCGCCCAGGCGTACGAGCAGCAGGGCCGGGAGATGGCCTGGATTCGACCCGCTGACGACTCCTGAGGCTGTCCGGAATCCTCTCCCGCTTGCATACCAAGGCTGCGGGCGTAGGATTCGCAGAAGGGCTGGGGGCCACGGACCGCGAGTATTGGCGGTCATGCGCAAGATTCATCGTCAGGAGCGCCTCTTCGGCGGCGCGCTCTGCCTGTTCCTCTCCACCTGCGTCTTCCTGGCAGCCTGCGGAGGCGGCGGAGGTGGCGAGCCGCCCGCGCCTCCCGTGCCGCTCGACATCGGCGTCCACTCGTCGACGACCGCGTCGCAGGTGGGGCGCAGCTTCCTCAACCCGCACAACCAGCCCGCCACGGTGAGCGCACCGCCCGGCACCAGCGTGCTGGCGTTCGGACCGGCGAACATGGGCACCCAGGTCGGCGCCTTCGGCACCGTGAGTCTGGACATCGTGTTCAGCCCCACGGGCTCCGGGCCCGTAACCGAGATCGTGACCTTGCGTTGGACATCGGGTTCGAACGTCATCGATCAGCGCTTCGAGATCACGGCTACGGGAGAGGCCTTCGACTGGACCGCCACGCCCGATCCCGTGGACTTCGGCGACGTGCTGGTCGGGGACGCACAGGAACTCGAGATCCGCGTACGCAACAACAGCCAGCGCAGCCCGGTCACCTTCACCGCCGGCACGCTGCCGACCCCCGCCTTCACGTTCGTCGGCTCGCCGTTCCCCCAGACCGTCCAGCCGGGACTCAGTGCCATCGTCCGGGTACGCTTCGCTCCGACCGCCGTCGCGAACCAGGGCGGCATCCTGCGCTTGGGTCCCGACGACGTCGGTGGACCGGTCGATGTCCCGCTCTGGGCCAACTCCTCCGGCTCCGGCGAGAAGGTCATCGACTTCGGCAACGTCAGCCTGGACGGGGCGGGTCAGACGCCGGAGCTCGCCCTCGACGTGCCGAGCGATGCCGTCAGCATCACGCTGGAGGGCCGCATGTCCTCCTCGGCCGAGGTCGGCCTGCGCTCCTTCACGGGCCCGGGGGGCAAGGTCTACGAGAACACCAGCCAGACGGGGCCGCTGCTCTGGGCCGAGGCGCGCACGACGTTCTCGACACACATTCCGAGCACGGACGGAGGCGCCACGCAGCTCGTCGCGGGCGGCGGCACCTACACCTTCCGCCTCTACCGCTTCAGTGGCGCGGGCAGCACGATGGACGTGCGCGCGATCATCGAGCGGCGTGCCAACGGGAACGCCAATACCGTGCTGCCGCTCAACATCTTCCTGGCACCAGGCATCGCTCCGACCGCCGCGACGGCGGAGACGGACACGAAGCTGCAGGGCGTCGTCGACAGGCTCGGCCAGGTCCTCGAGACGCGCGGGGTGACGCTCGGCAACATCACGTACTACGACATCGCCAACGGCGCGTACGACAACATCTCGCAGGGCGAAGAGGTGCAGCTCTTCCAGACCAGCCAGGTCGCTTCACGGACACGCCTGAACCTGTTCCTCGTGCAGACGGTGTGGGGCGGGCAGCTCCTGGGCCTCGCCGGCGCCATCGACGGAGCCCGGCGCAACGGCGACGGCGTCACCGGCGTTGTCCTGCAGTACATCCAGCTGGATGCCGACACGGTCGGGATGATCGCCGCGCACGAGATCTGTCACTACCTCGGGCTGTGGCACACCGTGGAGAGCACGGGCACGTGGGACCTGATCGGCGACACCGTACAGTGTCCGGCGGCCGGTACCGATGCGACATGCTCGATCGCGGGCGGCGGTCTGCTGATGCACTGGCAACTGCTCGGCGGCTCGCTCCTGACTCCGGGGCAAGGCCTCGTGATCCGCGGCCATGCGCACATGCACCCGCCGGGACAGCAGAACCAGAAGATCGGTCCGCGGCGCCAGACGCCCCTCAGTCCCGAGGCGGTCGTCGAGCTGGGCAACCTGCCGCCCGGCTGGTGCGGCACACGGCACCGCTAGCTGTCGGGACTCGGGCTTGCGACCGTGGGTCAGGCGACGTGCTGGATCAGTCCCAAGCTGCGCAGTTCGTTCAGCGCCAGCGAGCGGTCGAAGGCGAGCGTCACCAGCATCATGTCCGGCCTGTTGGCCGGAAGCTCGACGCCGCTCACGCGCACGCGCCCACTCCAGATGTCGAGGGTCTCGTCGCTCACGCGCAGGTCCAGTTGCTTCCCGTAGCGCTTGACGAACTTGCGCGCTGCAGCGGCCGTCGCATCGCCATAGCCGCCCCGCGGAATGGCGATGCGGATGCCCACGCCCGTGACCAGATCCGTGTGGCAGCGGAACGTCTGGAGCGTGTCCTTGCGCGTCGCGCTCACCAGCGCGCGGTAGCGCTGGCGGGGGCGGCCGCCGTCTGTCGGCGGCGCGCCTTGCGGGCGCTGGACCGCGATCGGGCCCGTGACGGGTGTGCTCAGGACCGGGCCGTTCAGGACGCCTGCCGAGGGTGGGGTGGACGGAGACATGGCCGCAGGCTCGGGCACCACGGTGCGGCGTACGGGCGGCAGGTGCGACTCCAGCAGCTCGGCCTCCGCCTGCTCGAGCGGCTCGGAGAACTGACAGCAGAGCTCCACGCCTTGCGGATCGGCCTCGGGTAGCTCCACACGGATCAACTCGACGCGCCGCTGCAGCAGGGAGCCCAGCCGGTCGTGATTGAGCGAGACGACGAAGTGCGAGCGCAGCCTCTTGCGGACGAGCGCTCCGACCTCCTCGGCACCCGCAGCGGTCTCGACGCCCAGGTCGCCGGTTTCGCTGCGCAGGCGTAGACCCGTTCGGCTCAGATCGCAGACTTGGGCCGTCATCGACCCCTCACGGAGCTCGAGCTGGGCGAGAATGCCCACAGGCACGCGATCGGCGATGCGTCGGTTGCTGTTCGTCACTGCGGCTCCCGGCAGAGGTGCGTTCCCCCTATCGGCCGGATCGCCGCCCGGAGTGAAGTCAGCGGCGCAGCGTCGTCGACTCGGTTTCCAGGGCAAGCTCGATGCCCGCCGGGTCGGTCACGACGTCGGCGCGAGCCTGCACCAGGGAGCGGGGAGGCACGGCCTTCACGCGGCAGATGATCTCGAAGATGACCTTCTGGTTCGGGCGCAGCACGAAGCGCGAGCTTGATGCGGCCTGGCCGGATCCGGCGACGGTGTGGCCGCCGTCGGCCGTGCCGCGGACGAACTCGAGCTCGGGCGGCAGGGTCCAGTTGATGCGCAGGTCCGGCGTGAGGGCGGAGCCGACGTCGTTCTCGACCGAGAGCCGGTACATGAACTCCTCGCCGAGCTTGAAGATGCCCTTGGCGGAGCGGTCCAGGGCCGTATCGATCATCTCGACCTGCAGGGCGGGCAGCCCGCGGCACACCGCGCTGCAGACGCAGCCAGCGGCTGCGATCTTCGTCGCATCCACGGCGTGCGCCGTGATGCGGCACTCGCCGGGCGCGTCGCAGATGAACTTGACACAGTGCGTCGAGGCCTCGCCCTTGGCCAGCCGCGGAATCAACACCGAGAGCTGGGCACCCTTCACGGCGGTCGCTCTCGGGCAGCCCTGGATGGTCAGGCGGATGTTCTCCAGCGTGACGGCGCCGACGCTCTCGACCCGAGCGCACACCTCGAAGGGGTTGCCGACGATCGCCGTACGCGGCGTCACCGTGCAGGTGACGACGATGTCGCGGCAGAGGCAGGGATCGTCGTCAGCGTTCGCGCCCGAGGTGGGCAGGGCGATCAGGACGGCGGCGAGGCCGAGTACGAGCGGGTTCCAGCTGCGGCGTGCCATGAGGCTCCCTCCGGGGTCCGAAGGGGAGGAATCTACCGCGAGGGGGCCCCTGCGGCGACGCCGAGACGTCCCAACGTCCTGGTCGCAGCGGCTCGCAGGGCGGCTTTCCCGCGACCGGTCGACAGCCTGGCGACGTCCTCCGCGAGGTCGCCAAGGCGCAGGGCGGCTGCGACCTTGCAGGCCACGACCTGCAGATCCGTGCGGGAGCCGCGCAGCCAGCTCTGCAGCTTGTTGCGCGTCAGCTTTGCGTCGACCCAGCCCAGGCGGGTGATGACGGCCTCCTGGACGGCAAGCGCGGAAGACGTTCCGGACGCTTTCTCGGCGGCGGTCAGCGCCTTGCGCAGGCTCTCGAGACCGCGCGTGCGCTGCTTGCCCCACCAGTAGGACCACCGGCTGTGCACGAAGGGCATCCTCTTGCCGGAGATGGCGGCCATTGCCTGAAACGCGTGACCGCGGACGCGTGCGTCCTTCTGGTTCGGCCCGGCGAGCGCCAGCAGCGTCTCCATGTCTGCACCGTCGCCCACCGTGCCGAGCGCCAGGACCGCCTGGCGGCGTTCGCCGCTCTTGCGCGACGTACCGCGCAGGCTCGCGTAGACCGTCTTGACGAGGGGCTCCGAGCGCATGCCGACCTGCTGCATCGACTTCAGAGCGGCCGTGCGCACGTCGGCATACGGGCTGCGCATCAGCCGGCGCAGCCCTTCGACGGCCGCCGGACCACGCGCAGCAGCCAGGGCCTTCGCGAGCAGGAGCGGACCGTCCTCGGTCTTGTCCGCCTGGTCGAGCGCGGCGGCGACCGTCTCGACGGTCGCGGGCGTTCCGAGCTTGCGAACCCAGGCCTGGACGGAGTCCTCGGCAGCCACGCTCGGTGCAGCGAGAGCGAACAGCACGATGGTGCAGAGTACATGTCGCACGACTACCTCACACGCTCGTCGAGGTCGCGCCAGTACAGGCGCTCCAAGAGGATCTCGCTGTGGCCGCTCATGTCGCCGAGGGCCTTGTCGTAGTGGAACCGGGTGTTGCCGTGGATGGTGATCGTGTTGGCGACGAAGGAGCCGTAGATGTCGTCACCGCCGCCGGCGTCGAGGTCCGCGCCGGGCGCGTAGAGGGCCATCGCCACGCCGGAGGCGCCGCGGAACTTGATCTGGCTGCTTGCCTGCGCAGGCAGGCCGCCGACGGCGTACGGATGCGCGTAGATGCGTAGATCGGCGGGCTTGCCGCTCACGTTCATGAAACTGCCTGAAGAGATGTCCACGTCACCCGTGACGTAGATCTCGGTCGGGCCGTTGATCTGCAGCGTCGAGTGGGCACCGAGCTTGATGCTCGAGAAGAAGTACGTGCCGCCGGAGAGTGTGACGTTGGCGTGGCTCTTGCTCGTCAGGCTGTAGTCCCTGGCGTTGTACGTTCCAGTGTTCGCTTTCGCGGGAGGTCCGTTGTTGCCATTGTTGCCATTGCCGCCGTTGCCGACGCCGTTGTTGGTCTTGTTGGCCGGCAGGAGTTCGTCGTTGTTGTTGTTGGCGAAGGCGGCTTCGAACTCCTCGAGGGACGGTGCGGGCAGTTCAATCGGGATCCGGCGCGGCAGGATGTCGCCCCACACGTCGGGGTTGCCCGACATGTTGACGCGGTGCAGCGGCCCGGGAATGGCGTTGCCGCGGATGCTCACGGCCGAGCCGTTGAGCACGATGCCCAGGTTGCTCCCGACATGGCCACCGCCCTCCGCGTAGGTGCCGTTCCCGTCAGAGTTCACGGCTTGGTCTGCGTAGCTTCCAAGCCGGCTGTCGTAGGCGTCCGTGCCCGTGTTGCCGCTGAAGCGCAAGGTGTCCTTGGCGAAGAGTCCCTCGACGAAGTCACCGCCTGCGCGTCGACGCAGACCCACCTCGATACGCCGGACGGAGGTCTGATACTCCCCGCGGCCCGTCAGGATCCAGCGGTCGGGGTTGTCGGGATGCTGCACGGAGGTGACCGCGTACGTGCCGCTTGCGAACTCTCCCGAGACCACACCGATGCCGTCCGTGCCGGAGTCCTTCATGGCGTAGATCTCGAGG
>JAHEIK010000491.1 GCA_024639415.1 Planctomycetota bacterium | reverse complement strand
CTCCGTCGCTCTGCGGCAGGCCGCAGACCATGTTCGGGCACAGCCGCGCTGGAGGCATCCGAAGTACTGGGCCGCGTGGGTGATCTGGGGGCTTCCGGACTAGGGCTTCTCAGACACGCCCCAGGGCGGTTGTCCTGTGCAAGCCTGCGCGGGCCAGGGGTAACCTGTCGCAGGTCCGTCGCGGCGGCGGGTGAGCGGGAGATCCCCATGGGACGGCAGTGGCTACAGAAGAAGCGCGAGATCAACGCATCCAAGCGCGGCAAGATGACGAGCAAGTTGATGCGCGAGGTCAGCGTTGCTGCGAAGTCCGGCATGGCCGATCCGGACATGAACCCGCGGCTGGCCGTGGCGGTCGAAGCGGCGCGCAAGGCCTCGGTGCCGAACGACACGATCAAGCGCGCGATCAACAAGGGCGCAGGTATCGGGGGCGAAAAACTCGAACTCGAGACAGTGACCTTCGAGGGCTTCGCACCGCACAAGGTGCCCGTGATCGTCGAGTGCCTGACGGACAATCGCAATCGCACGGCGCCCGAGATGCGCGTGCTGTTCCGCGCCGGTCAACTCGGCGCGAAGGTGCGCTTCTTCTTCGACCACGTCGGCATCATCGAGGCCACGCATGCGTCGTCGGATCTGGATCCCGAGGAGGCTGCGATCGAGGCGGGCGCCCAGGACCTCGAACCGCTGGAGGAAGCTCCCGAAGAAGGAGCCGGCGCACGCTTCTTCAGCGACCCGGTGGATCTAGACACGGTCACCAAGGCGCTCGGCGAAGCGGGCTGGGTGGTCACCGCGTCGGACATCGGATTCAGGCCCAAGGAGCCGATGCAGTTGGGCGAGGAGCAGCGCGTCGAGGTCGGCGAGTTCCTCGAGGCCCTGGACGACAACGACGACGTCCACCGCATCTACGCCGCTCTGGTCTAGGGCTCCGCGAAGCGCTCGCCCTTCAGCACCAGGTGCCGCGCGTTCAGTCGCAGCCAGAGGGCGAGGCGACCGCGCGGTAGCGGGTGGCGATCGACGCGCTCCGTGCGCTCGTCCGGCAGCAGGGCCCGCAGTGCCTCGAAGGCGCGCTGACGAATCGCAGCCTCCGGATGCTGCAGCGCGCGAACCAGCGGCAGCAGCGAACCCGCGCCCGCAATGCGGCAACGGCGGGGGAGTTCGCCGACGGCCAGCGTCTCCCGCAGCCAGTCCAGGACCGTGCCCGAGGGCACGGCGGCGGCGGGTTTCGCCGTGGGCGGTGCCTCGGCCTTCTCACCCGGCTTCGGCGGCTTGCTGGGCGGCGTGACGGTCGGCCCGCGGGAGACGCCGGGCTCCTCGGGCTCGGCGCGGGGTGTGAACGCGCGCGGGCGATCCGCGGCGCGGGTCAGGAAGAGCAAGGCGAAGCACGTTGCGTAGAGCGGGTGCTCGCCGCGCCAGGAGCCGTCCTTCCTCTGGGTTGCGAGCAGATGGCGTGCGCCTTCCGCATACCAGTCGTGCTCGCCGAGTTGTTTGCGGCCACTCAGGACCATCGCGCGCTCGACCGTCCAGAGGTAGTAGTGCAGCCAGCCGCGGCCGCCCTTGCGCTGGCGTTGCTGCTTGCGGTCGATGGCGGGGCCGTGGTTCTTCGTCACGGAGAACACGTCGGCGAGGAACTCGGTCGCACGCTCCTGGACTCGGACAGCCGGGGTCTTGGTGGGGGCGTGACCCGCTGCCGGGGCAGGTCCGTCGCCGAGGACGGCACGCCCGATGGCGAGGCAGGCGATGCCGGCGGCCGTCATGGAACCTGTGGAGGCGGACTTCGGTGAGCCGCCGGAGGCGTAGCCGAAGCCGCCCTTCGCACCGGCGGCGCGTAGCCACCATCCCGTCGCGAGCTGCAGGCGCCGGCGCGGCACCTCGAGGCCTTCGCCGTGGGCCTGCCCGAGCGCCAGCGTGGCGAACTGCGTGTTGCTGTTGTCGCCACCCGACCGGGTGCGCGCCCCCTTGCCGTCGTACCACCACTGGCCGTTGCGCGTCTGCGTCGAGCAGAGCAAGTCCGCAAGGCGCTGCATGCGCTCGCGATCCTCTGCTCGCCCTCGGGAGCGCAGCAGCATCAGCAGGAGGGAGGCTTCGTAGGTGCGGGTGTCGGCCTCACGCCGCCTGCCGCGGCCCGCGCCCTGCCGGTCCAGGTACTTCAGGGCCTTGGCCAGGCGCTTGCTCGCCTTCGTGCCCTGCCCCTCGGCAAGCCCGCAGTGCAGCAGCGCGAACACGGTCAGGGCGGTCTTGCCCAGGGCGTGCTTGCCGGAGCCCCAGGTTCCATTCGGCTTCTGCTCCTCCAGCAGCCAGTCGAGCCCCGCGGCGATGGCGGCATCGATCTCCGGCCCCTGCGGCGGTCGAGGGTCTGCGTGCGCGGCCGGGAACAGCGCCAGGAGCAGCAGCAGGCCGAGGAGAATGGACGCAGATCGCATGCCTGAGCATAGGAACGTATGGCGCGGCGCAGTGCAACTCCCGTGCAGCGTTCGGCCGCATGGGCCTCCCAACCACGGGTAGAATCGCCGCACCCCGGTCCGGAACCCATCCATGCCCCGCACCTATCTCCTCGTCCTCGCCGCATTCGCGCTGGGCGCCTTCCTTCTGCTGTCCCCTGCCCTGCTCGAGCCTGCTCAGGCCGACGAGACCGAGCTCACTGCCGAGGAAGAGGAGCGTCTCGAGGCCATCGAGCGGCACACGGAGAAGGGCTGGAAGGCCTTCCGCACGGGGAACCACGAGGAAGTGCTCGCGCGCATGAAGCGCCTGGCGAAGTACGACCCGAAGAACCCCCTGCCGCTGTACCTGGTGGGGCGCGTCGAGGCGCGCACCGGCGCCTACGAGAAGGCCCTCGCCACCTCGGCGGCAGCCGTGCTGGCGCATCCTGCGGATCGGCGGATCAGTGCGCTGCGCTTCAACACGCTGATGGCCGCCGGCCGCACCGAAGCTGTCGCTACGGCAGCCCGCGCCGCGGTCGCCGAGCGTCCGGGCGATCTCGTAGCGGGTACGGCCTTGGGCATGGCGCTGGAGGAGCGCGGCCGGCGCAAGGAGGCTCTCGCCGCCTACGACAAGGTGCTTGCGTACTACAACGCCAACGATACGGAACCGGCGGAAGCGACCTGGGTGGCCCGCGCCGCCGTGCGCACGACATGGCTGTCGCCCAATCCGGCGGACGACATGATCCAGGACGCCATCGGGCTCCTGCAGCGGCACATCAAGAAGTACCCCGACGACATGGACGCGAAGCTCGTCCTGGGCGAGGTTTTTCGACAGAACCGGGGCGTGCAGGGGCAGGCGCTGGCGGGCAAGTACTTCTCGCAGGTGCTGAAGGCCAACACGG
>JAHEIK010000490.1 GCA_024639415.1 Planctomycetota bacterium | reverse complement strand
GCCGCAGATCATGGTGGTGCGGTTGTCGTCGCTCGGGAAGCCAGGCGGTGCGTCAAAGCCCTCGGGAACGTCCCTCTCGGGCTCCTGTAGGGCGAGGCGCTGGATCTCCGGTGTGGCTTCGCGGGCCCGCATCGTCACGAGCATTTCGAGCAGCGGCATCATCCCGTTCGGGAAGCCCTCGAGTTGCTTCAGGTAGGCGACGGCCGGCTTGCGCGTGCGCTCGTCCGCGAAGGCTTTGAGCGCCTCGCCGATGTCGTTCGTGAGCTGCCCGCGCTCCAGCGCGTTCACCAGGTAGGGCACCGCGCGAGCATCCCCGATGCCGGCGAGGAGCTTGGCGCAACTCTCCCAGCCCTCGTCGAGGAGGCTCCCCACGCGCGGGATGTCGCGCGGACCGCACAGCTTGAGCAGCGCTGACTGCGCCCACGTCGTGTGCGAGCCGTGCTCGCTCGCATCCTGGGGGTCGAGGTACGGAAGCAGGCTCGGGATGGCGGCGCGTCCGGGGGCAGCGAGTCGATCGATCGCAGGGTCGTTCGATGACCAGCTGTCCTTAGGCAGCGTCGACATGACTTCGTCGACAATCAGGTCGGCCTTGGCGTCGACGTCGCCGAAGCCGCCGATGCCCCCGATCCCCACGAGCGCGTCCTTGACCGCCTGCAGGGCCTTGCCGGTTTCGCCGCCCGGCAGCTTCTTCAGGTCTGCGAGCTCCGCGCGGGTGTACTTGCCCAGCGCGATCAGCACGTCCACGGCGCCCTCGCGCGCAGCCGGCTTCAGTCGACCGATCTCCCGCACGAGGTAGTGGACAGCCTTCCCCTTCATGGCTAGCAAGCCCTGCGCCGAGGCGGCGCGCACGTCCTTGCTGTCGTCGGCGAGCGCCGTCGCGAGCGTCTTGAGGAAGCGCTTCTCCTTCTTCGTGGGCTCGGTCGCCCATGCGGGGGCCGCAAGCAGCCCGAGAAGCAGGATGAGAGTGCAGGTGTGGATGCGCATCGCGGAGTGCCCTCCCGCTTCGCTGCGGCCCGGACGCACCATCCTACGCCTGGGCCCCGCGCGCCGTATCCTCGCTCTGGCAGAGAGGGAGCCATGGCGCATCGACTGAGCAAGTCCCGCATGCAGATCGGACTGCAGTGCCACAAGTACCTGTGGTGGAAGACGCACGAGCCCGATGCGGAGGAACTCGTGCCGGACGCGGCGCTGCAGGCGATCTTCGATCGCGGCACGGGCGTGGGGGAATACGCGCAGCGCTACGTCCCCGGCGGCGTCCTGATCGACCGCGACCAGCGCGGCATCCGTGGCGCGCTGGAGGACACGCAGACTGCGCTCGCTGCGGGAGCCTCCGTGCTCTACGAGGCGTCGTTCGTCGCGGACGACGTCTTCGTGGCCGTAGACATCCTGGAGCGGGACGGTGCAGGCTGGAACGTGATCGAGGTGAAGTCCTCGACGGGCGTGAAGGAACAGCACATCTCCGATGTCGCAATCCAGATGCACGTCGTCCGTGCTGCAGGCTTGGATGTGCAGCGCGGCGAGGTCATGGTGCTCAACCGCGAGTGCGTCTACCCGGACTTGAGCAACCTGTTCTCCCGGACGGACGTCACCACGCAAGCCGCCGAGGTCCTGCCCGACGTGCATGCGGTGGTGCGCGAGCAGCAGGCGGTGCTCGCCGGCGCCTTGCCTGACGTCGCGGTCGGCGAGCACTGTCGGCGGCCGTACGAGTGCCCGTTCTACGACCGCTGCCACCCGGAGCGTCCGGAGCATCACATCTCGACGCTCTACTACGGCGGAAAGCTGGCGCGCGAGCTCGAGGCTGCCGGATGCGAGACCGTGCTCGACATCCCGGACCACGTCGAGCTCAGTACTGTCCAGGAACGCCAGGTCCGTGCGGTGGCCGCGAACGAGCCGATCTGCGAGGCGGGCTTGGTCCGCGCCCTGGCGGCGCTGCCTGAGCCGGTCGGCTACTTGGACTTCGAGACGATCGGGCTGGCGATTCCGCGCTGGCCGGGCTGTCGCCCTTACGACCACGTGCCCGCGCAGTTCGTCTGCTACGTGCGCGACGCGTCGGGCGAGCCGCAACTGCACGAATGGCTGGCCGAGGCCGGCGTGGATCCGAGGCCCGAGCTTGCGCGCCGTCTGGTCGAGGCCTGCCGTGGTGCTGCGGTGCTGCTCGCGTGGCATGCCAGCTTCGAGCAGCGCTGCATCCATGGCCTCGCCGAGAACGTCCCCGAACTGGCCGACGAACTGCTCGACGTCTCGTCGCGCATCGTGGACCTGCTTCCGATCGTGCGTAGCAACGTCTACCACCCCGACTTCGGCGGCGGCTTCTCACTGAAGGCGGTGCTGCCCGTGCTGGTCCCGGGGCTCTCCTACGACGACTTGGAGATCCGCGGCGGCGCCGAGGCGAGCGGGATCCTGGAGGGACTGGTGCTGGGGGCCGAGGACCTGTCCGCGGACGAGCGGAAGCGCCAGCGCGAGGCCTTGCAGGCCTACTGCCGCCTCGACACGTGGGGCATGGTCGCCATGCACGACGCCCTCCTGGAGATGGCCGCGGGGGCGTGAGGTCGCCGGTGCGCGGTCACGCGTTCTCGGAGATGCCCTCGTCGGGCTCGGGAAGATCGGCTGCCGGCCGGGCAGCGCTCATGCCAGGTCCTTCATGGCCGAGACTGTGATCCGCAGCTCCCGACACAGCGCTTCGGGCACGTCCAGCGCCGCGAAGATCTCGACCAACTCGCCGTAGTACCAGAGCGTGCCCTCGCGCTTGCCCGTGAAGGTGTTGTCGAGGAAGCTCGGCCCGTGCGTGCGCAGGTCCATGACGATGCTGCGCGCGTTGTGCAGCTTGTCGGAACACGAGACCAGCGCGACGTCGGGGCCCGCCTGGCGCAGGTGCGCCAAGTAGCGCTCTTTGCGCTCCCTCCAGTCGCCCTTGTCCTCGTGGTCTTCCGTATCCGAGCAGTCGCGGACGATATCCGCCACGCGCTCGCCGAACGTCTCGGCGAGTTCGGCGTGGCTGATGGCGGTGTCCTCGATCACGTCGTGGAGCAGGGCCGCCGCAGCCTGCTCTTCGTCGGCACCGTGCTCGAGCGCGATGCCCGCCACCTGCAGCGGGTGGGCGAAGTAGGGCGTGCCCGTGCCCTTGCGTCGGTGCGGTGCGTGTGCCCGGGCGCCATGGACGACGGCCTGCTCGAAGAGTGGGCCGAGGGTGGTCTTGGTGCTCATACGCATCCTTCCTATCCGCGGCAGCGCGGGCAGCCCGCGTCGCCGACAGCGCGCGGCCACGTGAGTTGCTCGAACTCGACACCACGCTCGAACCAGCATCCGCAGCCTTCGAAGGC
>JAHEIK010000489.1 GCA_024639415.1 Planctomycetota bacterium | reverse complement strand
CGAGCCGTCCCTTGAGCGACAACGCGAACCCGAGGTTGACGTGCGCGATCGGCAGGACGGGGTTCACGTCCAGGGCCTTCCGGTAGTGGCGCAGGGCATCGTCGAGCTTCCCGCGCTTGGCGAGCACCATGCCGACGTTCACGTGCGCGAGGGAGAAGTCCGGATCTGCACGCAGGGCGCTCTCGAAGAAGGTCAGCGCAGCGTCGTAGTCGCCGGCCTCGAGCTTCTCGACCCCGCGCTGCAGATCGAGGAAGTGGCTGACGGCCGGCACCTCGATGCTCTGCAGGGACTCGTACGGCGCGTTCACGAACTCGGGGATGTTCACGGCCCGGTTCGAGGCGGTGGAGCCGGGAATCAGGATCGCCGGGCTGTCGTTGCCCTGCTCGTCGATGTGCGTGAGGAACATCTGGGTGTAGGGCGTGCGCGACTTCGAGGAGAAGACCATCCAGCGGCCGTTCGGCGAGAAGCTGTGCCACGAGTTCATGAGCTTCGTGTTGCAGCGCATCTCGCGCGCCGTGCCGCCTTCGAACGGGATGATCCAGAGCCGCCCGTCGGGACGCATGAGCTGGCCGTTACGGCACTTCACGAAGACGATCCACTTCCCGTCGGGCGAGACCTTCGGAAACGTGTTGCTCATGCCGTTGGCCGACGCCCCGGGGATCGGCTCTGCCTTGCCGCCACGGCCCCCGTCGAACGGAATGCGCATGAGGTCGTACTGGATGGGCGTCTCGTTGGGATCGTTGGGATAGGTGGCAAGCGGCCGGCCGGGCATGTAGGCGTCGCGCGCCCGCGCGCCGGCGAACACGATGTGCTTGCCGTCCGGAGTCCAGACGGGATCGCAGTGCACGAAGGCCGGATCGTCCGCGCCCGGCAGCGCTTCCATGCGTCCTGTGTCGCGCGAGTACCAGGCGAAGATGCCGCGCGTCGGATAGAACACCTGCAGGAAGCGGTAGTTGAGGAAGTTGGCGACGTAGAGCTCTTCGTTGAGCGTCGTGATCGCGTGGCGCCCGTCCGGCGAGACGCGCGAGAGGAACCCGAAGGTCTTGTGGCCGGGGATCTTCTTCTCGAAGGAACTCCAGGTGATCACGTTCTCGTGCTTGATGGTCGTCCGCTCCTGCAGATCGACCAAGGCGTACGCGCCTTTGTCGCCATCCGGCCCGTCGACGTCCATGCCCAGCGTGCGGCCGTCGCGAGAGAACGAGTGGCAGTTCGCACACGACGGCATGCTGCGCAGGAGCACGCGACTGTCCGTGCGCGAGACGTCGCGCAGGCGCCACGCGATCAGCGGTACCGCGCCTCGGCTCAGGGGCGTGATGCGCCCCTTCTCCCCCTTGGCCGGCATGAGCGGCACGTCGCGGTAGAAGATCGGCGCCCCCACGGGGTCCGCCGACGTCGTGAAGCGCGTCGCACCCTGCGACACGACGCGCTCGTCGGCGGCCAGGCCGCGGAACGTGACCGTCGCGGGCCCGGCGCGCGCGCCCGTCTTCATGGCCGCCCAGATCGTGGGATCGGGCCGCCAGGCGTTGGCGCTCGCCTGGTACGGCGTCGGCTCGTAGATCTCGTTCGTGTCGCCGATGCAATCGGGATCGATCTCCCCCTGCGGGGGCGGACCTCCGGGCACGGTCAGTTCGATGGGTGCCGCGTCACTCGTGAAGGTGACGGTGACACGCCAGCGGGCAGCGTCCTCGTGCTCGTCATGCCAGAGGAAGGTCGGCGGCACGAACTCGGGCGGGAAGATCGAGTCTTCGAGCGGGTAGTCGACGACGAGCGCCGCCACCGACGGCGTCTCCTGCTTGCCGCCGCAAGCAGCGAGGAAGAACACTGCTACGAGGACGCATGCGAGGCTCGAGACGCGATATCGGATCACCATGGGCTGGGTGTTCTACCACGCACGCGGGGCCCACTCAGGCGTCCGACGTCTCCTGCGCCATCCACCGCAGCGCCGCGAGCAGGGTTGCTACACGTGCGAGTGCCATGAGGACGCCGTAGGCTTCGTCCGACACGGGCGGTGCATCGTCCGCGCCCAGCAGGATGCCGAGGCGCGCGACGTACTCCGCCACGTGCGGCCAGGCCACGCCGTGCAAACGCAGGACTTCGACCCCGCGCTCGTCGACCATCACCTCGGGATCGACCAGGAAGGCCTCGGCCGGACCGAGGACTTCCGACACGAGCACCTCGAAGCGCTCTTCGACCTCGTCCTCGGGCGGACGGTCGAAGCGGTCCAGCACGTCCTCGGGATCGACCGTGTCGTCGTCGGCTGCACAGAAGACGCCGAGCGCGATCGTGTGCGCCGTGCGGAAGACGGCGTCGGCCTGCTCTTGCAGGTGGTGCGACGCGCCGCTGTCGGAGGCGTCGAAGCGACCCTCGCTGGCGCGCTCAACGAGCGCCGGGGCATCCCTGCACATGCGCGCCCAGTCGAAGCAGCCGGGAAACGACCGCTCGAGGACGGGTGCATGCACCTCGAGGGCGTGCTCGAGGAAGTGCTGGAGGGCGGACGTCGACATGGGGCCTGCGGGGGTCCGCGCCTAGGCGGTGAACGACGTCCCACAGCCGCACGTGCCGGTCGCGTTGGGATTGCTGAACGCGAAGCCGGAGCCCATCATCGACTCGTGGTAGTCGATCTGCGTGCCGTCGATGAACAGGGCCGACTTGGGGTCGAGGTAGATGTTGATGCCCTCGGACTCCATGACCTTGTCGTTCTCGTCGGGCGTGCGCTCCAGGGCGATCTGGTAGCTCAGGCCGGAGCAGCCTCCGCCGACGACCTTGACGCGCAAGCCCTTGGCTTCGGACTGCTCGGGCTGGGCCATCAGGTCCTTGACCTTGTCGGCGGCGGCGGGCGTGAGGGTGATGGACATGCTGTGGGCTCCGTGGGGCAGTTCCTCAGTATAGGACGCGTAGCGGGCCGCTCCGGTTTCGGGCGGACAGGGGCCCCGGTCTCTGTCTCCCTCACCTCCTCCCGACCCCGCGGATTTGCACGGGTCGGGCAACGACCCCCCTTCGCCAAGCTCAGTGTCGCGATGCCCCTACAGGTCCCCCACAGCCGCACGAGTCAGGGCAGGACGTGAGGGCGTAGGGGCATCCCGAGGTTCGCCGGAGGCGGGCCGAGTGGTTGCCCGACCCGTCCCGCCTTCGTGGGCCCGTCAAACCCGCCGCGCATCCTCGACCAGATTGATGTCGTACAGGACCTGATCCAGCCAGTCGCCGGCCGGGATCGCTCCCTCGCGCTGGGGATGCTGCTCATCCACGCAGCAGGCCAGAGGCGAGAGGATCGTCCAGGGCGTGGGGTGGCAGAACTGGACGACCGAGTAGCGCTCCTCGGTCTCGCCGGC
>JAHEIK010000488.1 GCA_024639415.1 Planctomycetota bacterium | reverse complement strand
TCCGCGTCGGTGCGCCGCTCGGGACCATGGCCCGCAGGCTCTCAGCGCGGGCGCACCGTGAGCCCGACGACACGCGCCGGGTTGAGCCAGCCGAAGAACATGGAGTTCCGGATGCGTACGGGCTCCCGGTTGAAGAGGAGGTCGAAGTCGCGGCCGACCTTCCGAAAGCGCTCGTCGGCGACATCTACCGTGTCCTCGAACTCGACGTGGCCGTTGACTTCCACGCTCACCGGGCGGTCGAGGTCCACGATGTCGTCGTTCAGGAAGAGCGAGAGCGTGCTGATGCCCTCCGCTTCGATGCGGATCGTGTTGGGGGCGTCCTTCGAGTCCACGACCTCGACATCCAAGTGACGCCTGGGCGCGCTCCAGTTCGGGCTGTCGAGATTGACCCAGTAGGGCAGGACCTGGTCGTAGCGCTGCGGTTGGACGACCCAGGAGAACGTCTTGGGCATGAAGCGCCGCCTGGCGGCCAGCCACGTCATGAGTTGCGGCCCGTCGGGACCCGCCGTCACCTGCGCATGACCGCCTGCCCGAAGCTGGGCGACCAGCGCCGGGTTGTCTACGACGTAGACGGGCACAGGCGCCAGGTTCGGGATGAGCTCGCGCTGGGCGTCGGTCCCGAGCGTCCACGTGCCACGGAGGATGACGCCACCGAAGAAGACGGGCATTGACGCCGCGATCGCAAACGCCTGCTGCGTTCCATCCAGCACGATGCGGTCGAAGTCCACGTGGTAGTGGCGCCAGAACTTGGCGAGCGGCGTCTTGAATGAGACGTCGCTGGCGAAGCCGTTCTTGTCGAGGAACTCACCTGCCGCTGCGGTCGGGCACAGGATGAGCCAGCCTTCGTAGAGCGCGGCCCAGTCCTTGCGCGGGTAGCGGCGCTTGAGCATGACGTCGCCTGCGTACGTCTGCGGCGAGTCGTCGCGCTCCTCATGGAGTGAGATCAGCAGCGGGTAGGGCGCCGGTCGCGGGAACTTGCGCTTGAACTCCTTGGCCTTCCAGTACGTCTTTGGCACCGAGAAGACGACCGTCAGTTCATCGGACTCGATCCAGCGGACGGTGCCGCCGAGCTTCTTGTAGGCAGCGATGCCAACCTGCTTCTGCCACTTGCGATCCGTGAGCGGCGGCTCGAAGGAGCGGCCCTGGTAGACGAGCCAGCGCAGGGCCTCCATGTCCTTCAGGAAGTAGCGCCCCTGGGCCGCGTGCTTTTCCAGTTCGCCGAGCAGGGCGCCGCGGCCGCGCCACTGTTCCTGGTCCAGGTCGAAGTACAGGCGGGCGGCGTCCACCAGCGGTCGGAAGCTGTCGGGCTCCCCGGCGATCTGGGGCAGGATCGCTGAGCGCGCAGGCGCACGGGTTGGTGCAGGCGTGGGTGTGGGCGCCGGTGTGGGAGCCGGTGCAGGGGTGGGCGCCCCGTCGTGCAGGAGCACCCAGAGCAGCGCGCCGACGGCGAGGAGCGTGAGTAGCACTCCGGCTGCACGGCGCTTGCCCGCCTCGCTCATGCCCCCAGTGTAGGGCGGCGCGTCCCTCGCCCACGTGCACAGATCGCAGCCGTGCTGCACGGGTCACGACTGCCGGTACGGCGCAGATACGGAACGCGTCAACGCCGCCGGTACGTCGTGCACATGGCCGAGCAGAGTTCGAGGGTGAGCGTGGACAGCGCTGTCGTACGGATCTCACGTCCCGCCGGCGCCGGCCACGAGCCGGCCTGGCAGCAGACGTGCCCTTCGCGTCGCTGCGCTTTGCTGAGCGCGTCCTCCGCCTTCCGGCGCCAAACGCTCCAGCGATCGCCGCCCGTGTAGAAGACCGCCTGATTCGTGCAGAAGGTCCGCAGGGGATCCAGCGGACCGGCGTGCGCCTCGAAGCGCAGGATCTGCGCGTCGAGTCCGCGCAGCAGATCGGGCGTGCGCAGGCCGTTCTCGCCCAGCGTCAGGCGACCGAAGATCGCGGCGGCGGCGTGCAGGCCGTCGTCCTCGAGGCGCACCTCGCGCAGCGCGGCATGCACGCTGCGGATCGCGCCCTCGTCGAAGGGGATCGGCGCGGCCTTGCCGCGCCGCGTGGCGTCCTCGTTGATGCGCCGCGCACTGCGCAGGAGCAGCGCCATCAGCGCGGTCACGACGGCGCCGCCGTGGTCGGAGCGCCAGGCGGCGGTGGCGTGGTTGAGTCCGCGGATTGCCGAGCCCTTGAAGATCGGGCTGCCCGTCAGGGAGTAGGCCCACACCATTGCGATGGCCGCCCAGCACTCGCCCTCGGGCGTGTCGGCGCCGAAGCAGCCGGACTCCTGCTGGTGGTTCTTCAGGTTGCGCAAGCCCCGCGAGACCGTGCGTGCGAACGCATGGCGCCCGCGGTTCGTGTAGCCCGAGGCGAGGTAGGTCGCCAGCACGAGGCCGGTCAGCCCTGTGTCGCGGCGGGCGACATCCTCGCCGCCCTCCTGCCCGGGCGGGCCCATGCGCTTGCCCTCGCAATAGCGCAGCGAGCGCAGCGCTTCGAAGCCGCCGTCCGGCAACTGACGCGCCGCGAGCCAGCCGAGCGCGTCGTCCATCCCGTTGCTCCAGGAGAAGCCGGCACGTAGTCCGAGATCGATCGTGGCGATGCCGCGTGCGATGGCTGCGGTGAGGAAGGGCAGCACGTGCTCGAGACGCGCACCGGCCTCGGCTTGGAGCACGATCGCGACGTCGCCTGCCTTGGCGTACGTCAGCATCTCGTCCAGTCGACGCTCGTAGGCGCCCTGCGCGAGCAGACCCCAGCCGGCGACCTGCTCGGCGACCATGGACTCGCAGCCGGCGGCGATGTACCAGGCCGCCCCGATGCCTGCGATGTTCGTGAGCGGGCCGTGCTTGTCTCGATGAAGTCGCGCACGCACAGCCAGCTTGTGGGGCATGCTCTCGGGGCCGACGTAGCGGCACGTGCGGAACTCCAGCCAGCGGGACGCTGCGTCAGCGCCGGCGGCGCCGACGAGGATCGTCGCGCAGTCGGTCGACTTGTGGCCGAGCGCGCCCTTGACCAGGGCGAGGACGTCGCTCCAGGGCGCGCCGCGATCGGCCTCGACGACGAGCCGCTCCCGGGCCCCGGCAGCTTCCAAGATCTGCTTCAGTGCAGCGCGTGCCGCCGCGCCCTCGAGACCCGGGCGCACGGCCAGACGCTCGAAGGCCCCCGCGCGCTCCGCATCGGCGGCGAGGACCCGCACGGTGCCGTCGCCGGCGACCTGCAGTGTCTCTGTCGGGGCGAGCCCCACGGGTGCGGGGACTGTCTGGACACCGAGCAAGCGCGGCAGGACGACGGGGGCATCGAAGACGTCCTCGCTCGGCCCCAGCGGCGCGGGGCCCGACGGGCCGCAGCCGAGCAGGCAGACAC
>JAHEIK010000094.1:5191-10826 GCA_024639415.1 Planctomycetota bacterium | reverse complement strand
GCACTGGCGCTACACCCAGGGTCCGAGCGGCCAGGGCCGCGCGATGGTGGGGTTCGCCAACTCGACGGGCTGTTCCTCGGTCTGGGGCAGCACGTACCCCTACAACCCGTACCCCTTCCCGTGGGTCAATCACCTCTTCCAGGACTCGCCGTCGATCGCAATCGGTCTCTTCGAAGGCCACATGCGCAAGATGGCGGCGGGCTTCGTCAGTGTTCGGCGAGCCGCCCTCGAACTCGCCGGCGGCTACGACGCCGAGCGTGACGAGAAGTTCTTCACGCACTTCGACTGGAAGGAGTTCGATGACGAGGAGTTCGCTCTCTGCCCGCCGATCTTCGCGGTCGGTGGTGACGGCGCGATGCTCGACATCGGCTTCCAGAACCTGTCGCGACTGATGACGTCCGGCAAGCCGCTGCGTGTGCTCGTGCTCGACACCCAGGTGTACAGCAACACCGGTGGCCAGGCCTGCACGAGCGGCTTCCACGGCCAGGTCAGTGACATGGCCGGCTTCGGCCCGGAGCAACGCGGCAAGGAGGAGATCCGCAAGGAGCTCTCCTTGATCGCCATGGCGCACCGCGAGGTGTTCATCGTCCAGTCGTCCCAAGCGAACGCTTCCCACTTGCTGGGCAACGTGCTCAAGGGACTGCAGTCGCGGCATCCGGCCGTGTTCATGCTGCACTGCCCCTGCCCGCCGGAGCACGGACTGGCGGACGATGTCGCCAACCGCGCAGCGCGACTGAGCCTAGAGAGTCGAGCCTTCCCTCTGCTGGTCTACGATCCCGATGGCGGTGAGAACGTCTCCGACTGCCTTGACCTCTCCGGGAACCCGTCGATCGACGAAGTCTGGCCCACCTACGAGCTGAAGTACCTCGACGACGACGGCGCAGAGCAGACCAAGGAGCTGCCGCTGACCATCGCGGACTGGGCCGCCAGCGAGGGGCGCTTCAAGAAGCACTTCAAGAACCTGAAGCCCGACGTCGAGGCCGTGCTCTTCCACGAGTACCTCGATCTCTCCGAGGAGGACCGCGAGGACGTCACTCCGTTCATCTACGGGCTCGACGGCAAGCAGAAGCTGCGCCGCATCAGCGTCTCGGACGACATGGTGGAGCTGGCCGAGGAACGGCAGTCGTTCTGGCGCGAGCTGCGGCATCTCGCCGGACTCGACGTCTCCGAGGTCGTCGCGGAGCAGCTCCGGGACAAGCTGACCGCGAGCTACGAGGAGCGCCTGGCTTCCGAGACGGCTCGCGTCGAGGCAGAGCTCAGAAGCTTCAAGAGCACCTATCCCGCGCACGTCGCGCGCAAGCTGGCCGAAGGCCTGCTGCGCTCAGGCGGCGCATCCACGACGCTCGGGGATCTCCTGGAGCGCGTCAAGCATACGCCGGTACTGGAGGCGCCTGATGTCGAGCCGTCCGCTATGACAGCTCCTTCGGTGCCGGCAACTCCGGCCTCGGCGGTGGCGGCTCCGGCCGCTGCCGCCGTCGCCACTCCTCCGCCCGCGGTCGAGGAGGAGGACGACGACGCACTGGTGATGGAACCGTACGTCACCTCGGCGCGGTGCACGTCCTGCGACGAGTGCACCAACTTGAACAACAAGCTGTTCGCCTACAACGAGAAGAAGCAGGCGTATGTGAAGGATCCGCGCGGTGGGACGTTCCAGCAGCTCGTGCTGGCCGCCGAGAAGTGCCCGGTGAAGATCATCCACCCCGGAACGCCCCTCAACCCGAAGGAGAAGGACCTCGACAAGTGGATCAAGCGAGCGGCACCGTTCAACTAGCGCCCTTCGCCCACACGTGAAACCCGAGCACCCACCGAGGACTCGATGCTCTCACTCTCTCTCTTCCGGCACGGCGTTCATCCGCCGGACCACAAGACGCTGACGGCCGCTCTGGCGGTACGGCGTATGCCGTTCCCGTCACGGGTGGTGCTGCCGCTGAGCCAGCACGCAGGCAAGCCTGCGCGCTGCATCGTGAAGGCCGGCGACCACGTCGAGCGAGGGGACAAGATCGCGGAGGCCGACGGCTACGTTTCGGTGCCGATCCACGCCAGTGCCGGGGGGACGGTCGCCGACGTCGGCCTCTGGCCGCATCCGAACGGCGGCTACCAGCCGGCGATCCAGATCGATGTGGACCCCTACTCTGCCCAGGCCTCTCGCCAGCGGCTGATCCCGGAATGGGACACCCTGGAGGGGCCGGCGCTCGTCGCCGCCGTGAAGGATGCGGGCGTCGTCGGTCTCGGAGGCGCGGCCTTCCCCACGCACGTCAAGCTGGTGCCGCCGGAGGGCCGCACCATCGAGACGCTGGTGATCAACGGCTGTGAGTGCGAGCCGTACCTCACGACCGACCACCGGACGATGGTCGACTTCCCCGAGCGCGTACACCTCGGCATCCGCATCATGATGCAATGCCTCGGGGTGAAGAAGGCACTCGTCGGCATCGAGGAGAACAAGCCCGACGCCGTCGAACGCATGAAGGAGACGGCGCCGTCCGATCTCGACGTCGAGATCGCCGCCCTGCGCGTCCGGTACCCGCAGGGCGCCGAGAAGATGCTCATCAAGTCCCTGCTGGACCGCGAGGTGCCCTCGGGCGGCCTGCCTGCGGACGTCGGCGTCCTCGTGCAGAACGTGGCTTCGGTCGCCACCATCGCGGAGGTCTTCGAGACAGGTCTGCCGCTGATCGAGCGCATCGTGACGATCACGGGCAACGGGATCCGCAAGCCCGCCAACCTGATCGTGCCCGTCGGCACCTTGATCGGCGATCTCATCGAGGCCTGCGGCGGCATGACGGACGACGCGGCCGAGATCGTCCTGGGCGGCCCGATGATGGGCGCGGCGATCGCCAACCTCGATGCACCCGTCACCAAGGGCACCACCGGCGTGGTCGTCCTGACGAAGTCCGAGGTGCGCCCGCGCGACACGCTGCCCTGCATCCGCTGTGGGCATTGCCTGGACTCGTGCCCCGTGTTCCTCAACCCGCAGCTCCTGGGCTCGCTCGCGAAGAGCGGCGAGGTCCAGGCCATGACCGAGAACCATCTCTGGGACTGCATGCTGTGCGGCTGCTGCTCGTACGTCTGTCCGAGCAACATCCCGCTCAGCCAGATGTTCACCGCAGCGAAGGCCGACGCGCGGCGGCTGGAGGCGGGCGCATGACCGATCCGCGCCTTCTCGTCACCGCTTCGCCGCACCTCAAGGGGCCGGCCAGCACCAAGACCATCATGTGGCATGTGGTCCTCAGCATCCTGCCCATCTGGGGCACGGCCATCTGGTGGTACGGGCCGAGCGCGTTCCTCGTCGTGGTCGCCGCCACCGCGGGCTGCCTGCTGCCGGAGCGCCTGTTCGGCCGGCGCGGCGCGCTCAGCGACGGCTCGTGCGTCATCACCGGTCTGCTGCTGGGGTTGACGCTGCCGCCCGGAATCGCGCTGTGGATGGCCTTCCTCGGCGGGTTCTTCTCGATCGCCATCGGCAAGCTCGTGTTCGGCGGACTCGGGCAGAACCCCTTCAACCCGGCGTTGCTCGGCCGTGCGTTCCTGCAGGCGTCCTTCCCGGTAGCGTTGACGACCTGGCCCAAGCCGGGCGGCGACTGGTGGAGCCTGCGAGGCGACAACTTCGCGCTACCGCTGATGAGCACCAACCCCGCGGACACCGTCACGGAAGCGACTCCGCTCGGACTCATGAAGTTCGAGCAGAAGGGCACGGAGGTCAGCGATCTCGTGCTCGGCCTGACCGGCGGCTCGGTGGGCGAGGCCGCTGCGATCGTGATCCTCGTCTGCGGCGGCTATCTGGCCCTGCGCAACTTCCTCAACTGGCGTATCCCCGCGAGCATCTTCCTGACGGTCGCGCTGTTCTCGGGCTTGCTGCATCTGCTGGAGCCCGAGCGGTACGCCGACCCGCTCTTCATGCTGTTCTCCGGCGGGCTGATGCTCGGTGCCATCTACATGGCCACGGACATGGTCACGTCGCCCGTGACCAATCGCGGGTGCTGGATCTTCGGAGCGGGCATCGGCTTCCTCACCGTCGTGATCCGGACCTGGGGCGGTCTGCCCGAAGGCGTCATGTACTCCATCCTCCTGATGAACGCGCTCGTGCCCTTCATCAACCGCTCGACGCAGCCACGCGTCTTCGGTGCACGGCGCAAGGCGAAGGGGGCGGCATGAACGCCGACAGCGCACAAGCCGCCCCGCCCGGGCGCCCGGAGGTGCCTGCGTGGAAGTTGGTCCTGACGCTGGCCGTCGCAGGCGCCCTGGCGGGCCTGCTGCTCGTGTTCGTCGATCAGGCGACACGGGATCGGATTCGCGAGAATCGGCGTGCAGCCCTGCGCGAAGCGGTGGGGGAGGTCCTCGGCGACCCCGTTCGGATCGTGAGCTTCGCCGTCGCTGAGGACGGCCTGGTCGCCGAAGAGGAGACCAACTACGAGGTCGACACGGAGCGTCTCGATCGCGTGTTCGCCGGCTACGCGGACGCGGAAGGCAAGCAGTTGATCGGGTTCGCCCTCGCCTACCAGAGGACCGGCTTCCAGGATGCGATCCGGCTCATCTTCGGCTACGACCCGCGCACGAAGAAGGTGCTCGGCGTGAAGGTGCTCGAGCACAAGGAGACGCCCGGCCTCGGCGACAAGATCGAGAAGGAGCCGTTCCTCGGTCCCATCCGCGGGCAGGTCCTGGACCTCGTCGCCGTGAAGCCCGGCAAGGGCACCGGCGGCGGCTCCGAGGTGGACACCGTCACGGGGGCGACCATCTCCTCGGGGTGGGTCATCAAGATCATCAACGAGGCCGCAGCGATGACCGGCCCGAAGATCGAGGCATGGCTCAGGAAGGGGGAGCGATGAGCGATCCGACCCGCGCCGAGACGCTCTTCCGCGGCGTGTGGCGGGAGAACCCCGTCATGATCCACATGCTGGGGCTCTGCCCCGCGCTCGCCGTGACCAACACCGTGGCCAACAGCCTGGCCATGGGCATCGCAACGCTGTTCGTGTTGCTCGGCTCGAGCCTGCTGGTCTCGACCTTCAAGCGCTTCATCCCGCACGAGGTGCGCATCTCGACCTACATCCTCATCATCGCGACCTTCGTGACCGTGGTGGACATGAGTCTCGCCGCGTGGACGCCGGCCTTGCACAAGGCGCTGGGCGCCTACATCGCGCTGATCGTCGTCAACTGCATGATCCTGGGGCGGCAGGAGTCGTTCGCCGCCAAGCAGAGCATCGGGCGCTCCATGCTCGACGCGCTGGGTACGGGCGCGGGCTTCATTTTGGCGCTCGTGATGATGGGGTCCATCCGCGAGATCCTGGGGAGCGGCACCTTCCTGGGCGTCTCGCTGTTCGGTGACCGCTTCGAGCCTTGGCTGATCATGGTTTTGCCGCCGGGCGGCTTCTTCGCCTTGGGCTTCTGGCTGCTCGGGCTCAACTGGTGGTCGCAGCGCCGCGCGCGCAAGGCGCAGGTCGAGGGGGCCGCATGAGCAACACCCTCTTCGGCATCCTGCTCGGCGCGATGATCGTCAACAACTTCACGCTGTACTACTTCCTCGGGCTCTGCCCGTTCATGGGCGTGTCCGGACGCGTGGCGACAGCCCTGCGCATGGGTATGGCCAACATCTTCGTGCTGACGCTCACGTCGCTCAGCGCGTGGATCCTGAACACCTTCGTGCTGC
>JAHEIK010000094.1:0-5181 GCA_024639415.1 Planctomycetota bacterium | reverse complement strand
CTCGTTCATCGTGGTGATCGCTTCGCTGGTGCAGATCGTCGAGATGGCGATCAAGAAGCTCAGCCCGACGCTGTTCCGCCAGCTGGGCATCTACCTGCCGCTGATCACGACCAACTGCGCGATCCTCGGTCTCGCCATCTTCCAGACGAACCGCGGCTACGGCTTCTTCGAGGGGCTGTTCTTCGCGATCGGTGCGGGCCTCGGCCTGACGCTGGCCCTGGTCCTCATGGCCTCGATCCGCGAAGAGACCGACCGCGCCGACGTTCCGAACGTGGCGCGCGGCATGGCGATCGTCCTCATCATTGCCGGGAGCCTCTCCTTGGCGTTCATGGGCTTCGCCGGATTGCTGAGTTCCGCATGACCCCTTTGGCAACCATCCTCGTGTGCGCCGTCGGCTTCGCGCTGCTCGGCCTCCTGACCCGCGGACGCGCGCCGCGCCTGGCGTTCGACTTCACGGACGAGGGCCGGGTATCGGAGCGCTGCAGCGCCTGCCAGACCCCCTGCAAGACACCGGAGCGAACCGATGGCTGAGATCCGCACCAAGCGCACGCCGCTCGCCCTGGAACGCCGGGAAGTCCTCGCACTCGGCGTCGGCGTGTTCGTGGCAGCGTCCATCCCCTGGGCCGCGCGTGCTCCCCGGCGCATCGTCCGGCGCCGCATCCCCAGCATGGGGACCATCGCGGAAGTCGCCGTCGTACACGACGATCGCCGTCTGGCCCGGGCCGCGACCGAGGCGGCCTTCGACGCGCTGCGCAACACCGACCGTCTGATGTCGCGCTTCCGCCGGGACTCCGACGTCGGCCGTGCCAATCGCCTGGCCGCCCGCTCGAGTGTGACGATCTCAGCGGAGACGGCCGATGTCCTCCTGCGAGCGCTGGAGTGGGCGCGCGTCACGGACGGCGCGTTCGACCCCTGCTTGGGCAGGGCAAGCCGACTGTGGGACGTGAAGCGCAGGCAGGCGCCGCCGTCTGCCGAGCAGGTGCGCCCGCTCGCTGCGCGGGGCCTGTGGCAGGCCCTCGAGGTCGAGCGCTCGGCGGACGCCGGGCGTGTGTACTTCCGTGACGGCGACGTCGCGATCGACCTGGGCGGCATCGCCAAGGGCCACGGTGTCGACATGGCCGTGGCCGCCCTGCGGGCGCATGGCGTGCGCGACGGCCTCGTGAACGTCGGAGGGGATCTCTACGCGCTGGGCTGCAGTGTCGATGGCGATGCCTGGCAGGTCGGCGTGCGCGATGCGCAGGATCCCGAGCGCCTCGTGCGGACGTTGGCGTTGAGCGATGGCGCCGTCGCCACCTCGGGGGACTACCAGCAGTTCTTCGAGCATGGCGGTACGCGCTACCACCACCTGCTCGATCCGCAGACGGGAGCACCCGTTCGCGCGCGCGCTCGCAGCGTGACGGTCGAGCGGGCCACGTGCTTGGACGCCGACGCGGCCGCGACGGCCACCTTTACGCAGCCTGCCTGATTTCGATTCCGAGGCGCTCCGGGGCCGCCATCGACGCCCTGGCGGCAGCGAGTGTACGAACACCATGCGTAAGCGCCGCTTGGCGCACGCGCATCCGTTGACGGCCTAGGCGCGCAGGTGGTGCAATGGCGGCTTGCCCGCACTGCACTCCGTGGAGCCCGCCATGCGTCGCCACGTCCTTGCCCTCCTGCTGCTCGCACTCGTCCTTGCCTCGCTCTCCGGAGGGGCACGTGCCGATGAGAAGCCGGCCGCTGCGCCCAAGCCCAAGGCGCAGGAAGCCGGTCGATTGCCGCAGGCCTGGCTCGAGGCCATGCCGTGGCGGCCGATCGGCCCCGCGAACATGGGGGGGCGCATCACCTCGATCACCGTGTGCGAGCAGGACTCCACGCTGTGGTGGGCCGCCACCGCGTCGGGCGGCTTGCTGAAGACCAGCGACAACGGCATCACGTTCGAGCACCAGTTCGATCGCGAGGCGGTCGTCTCGATCGGGGACGTGGCCGTCGCCCCGTCGAATCCGAAGATCCTCTGGGTTGGGACGGGCGAATGCAATCCCCGCAACTCGGTGTCGTGGGGGAACGGCGTCTACAAGTCCGTGGACGGCGGATCGACCTGGAAGCACATGGGCCTGGATGGCACGTTCCAGATCGGCGCCGTGCGCATCCACCCCAAGAATCCCGACATCGTCTACGTCGGCGCACTCGGTCGGCTCTGGGGGCCGAACGAGGCACGCGGGCTCTACAAGACGCTCGACGGCGGCAAGACCTGGGAGAAGATCTGGTATCTGGACGACAAGACAGGGGTGGTGGACATCCAGATGCACCCGAGTGATCCCGATACGCTCCTCGTCGCGGCGTACGAGCGCATGCGGGACGGCTTCGACACGAACGACCCCGCGAAGAAGTGGGGTGACGGCGGCGGGCTCTGGAAGACCACCGACGGCGGGAAGAACTTCAAGCGCATCACGGCAGGTCTGCCGACGGGCAAGCTGGGCCGTATCGGCATCGAATATTTCCGCAAGAACCCCGAGCACGTCTACCTCGTCCTGGAGTCCGAGAAGATCGGCACGGAGCCGGAGAACGCTCCGTATGTAGGCATTACCGGTGCGGACGCGGATGTCGGCGCGAAGCTCACCAACGTAGTGAAGGCGGGTCCCGCCGCCAAGGCAGGCCTGAAGAAGAACGACGTGATCATCGGCATCGACGGCACCACGGTGCACTCGTACCGGGAGCTGCTGAAGACGATCCGGCAGCACGTCGCGGGAGACAAGGTGCGTGTCGAGGTCTCGCGCGAGCGCAAGAGCGTGTTCGTCGACCTCACGCTCGGCAAGCGCCCGCAGCCCAAGGCTCGCAAGGGAGCCGCTCCGCAGGGCGGTGGACGCCAGGCGCGCATGCGCAGCCCGTTCGGCGCGTTCCTGGGCGGACAACGTCCCAACTTGCAGGAACAGCAGGGCACCTCAGGGCACGAGTACGGCGGGGTCTACAGGTCCATCGACGGCGGCGAGAGCTGGACGCGGATCAACACGGTCAACCCGCGGCCCATGTACTTCAGCGAGATCCGCGTCGACCCCAGCGACGAGAAGCGCATCTGGGTCCTGGGGATCAAGCTCTGGCGCTCCAAGGACGGCGGCAAGACCTTCACGGACGACGGGACGCCGCGCAGCGTGCACGTGGACCATCATGCACTGTGGATCGATCCGACGAACGGTCGCCACCTGATCCTGGGCAACGACGGCGGCGTCTACGTCAGCTACGACCGTGGGGAGCACTTCGACCATCTCAACCACGTAGCGATCGGCCAGTTCTACGACGTGGGCGTCGGACCCCGGCGCGACTACCGCGTGTACGGCGGACTGCAGGACAACGGCAGCTGGGGCGGCCCCGGCCGCGTCCGGCATGCGGCGGGCCCGACGAACGAGGATTGGCTGCGCATCGGCGGTGGGGATGGGTTCCGCGTGCGGGTGGACAAGCACGATCCGGAGCGCGTCTACTTCCAGTCACAGAACGGCAACGTCGGCCGGCGCCACCTACGCTCCGGTGAGCGCGCGATGTTCCGACCGCGTCCGGCCAAGGGCGAGCAGGCCTACCGCTTCAACTGGTACACGCCGTTCATCCTCTCGCATCACAACAGCAAGATCTACTACACCGCGGGCAACCGCGTGTTCCGCTCCTTGGATCGCGGCAACGGCATGCGCGTCATCTCGCCGGAGATCACACCGACGAAGCGCGGCAGTGCGACAGCCCTGGCGGAGTCGCCGCGGGATCCTGGTGTGCTCTACGTCGGAACGGATGACGGCGGCGTGTGGATGACGCGCGACGGCGGTCATACGTGGATCGACCTGTACGCGCCGCCTGCAACGCCCAAGAAGCCCGAGGAGCCGAGCGCGAAGAAGGCACGCAAGGGCGCGGAGAAGGGCTCGCGCAAGGGCGCCGTCAAGCCGCCTGCGAAGCCGCCGGGGCCCGCCCTGGCCGTGGCCCAGCCGGATCGGCGCTACGTGAGCTGGATCGAGCCGTCGCGCACGGTGGCAGGCCGCGTGTATCTCGTCTTCGACGGTCACCGCAGTGACGATGACCGGGCACTGGTCTTCGTCTCGGAAGACTACGGCCGCAGCTGGAAGGCGCTGCACGGCACGCTGCCCGCCTCGGCCGGAACCACCCGGGTCCTGCGTGAGGACATCGTGAACCCGGACGTGCTCTACCTGGGTACCGAGATGGGGGCCTTCGTCTCGATCGACCGTGGCGCGTTCTGGACGAGCATGAATACCAACCTGCCTACCGTCGCGGTGCACCAGTTCGCCCAACATCCGACGGCGGGGGAGCTGATCGCCGGTACACATGGGCGCAGCCTGTGGGTGATGGACGTCACGACGCTGCGTCAGATCACGAAGTCGACCCTGCAGCCAGCGGAGGGCCCTGCGCACCTCTTCGAACCCGCCGTGGCGGTCCAGTGGCGGCCGGAGCCTTCGCGCGGGAGGTCGCGTACCTTCGTGGGCAAGAACCCCCCGACCGGAGCTCGTATCCTGTACTCGATCGACAAGGTGCCTTCGGCGCGCTTGGAGGTGCGCGAGCTCGACGGCACGGTCGTTCGGACCCTGAGCGCTCCGAGCGATGCCGGCCTGCACGCGGTCACATGGGATCTGCGGGCCAATCCCAAGCCGCGGCGGCGCTTCGGCGCCCGCGTCCGCCCGGGTACCTACCGCGTCGTCCTGATCGTGGGCGCGAAGACGTACGAGGTCGATCTGCGGGTGGAGATGGATCCGAGCCATCAGGACACCGGGTGGATGGCGCACGAGGACGAGGCGGAGGAGCGGGCCGCGGCGAAGAAGGCCGGCAAGGCGTTCCGCTACGCGCCGTACGACGTGGGGCGGGACGAGTGACGGGCGCGGGGCCGCGCGGGCGAGTATGCTCGCTGCCGTGACGCGTCCGCTGCTCCCGCATCATCTACTGGCCTACGTGCTCTCCCTGCCCGAGCGCGTCCTGCGTTGGATCGCGACGCTCGTCGGCTTGCTCGGCTACGCCGTCACGCGCCTGCTTCCCAAGCCCATTCGCGAAGGGAAGTTCTATCGGCTTGCCGTGGAGCGGCAGATCAAGATGCTCACCGACGACGTGGGCATGGCAGGCCTGTTCCCGAGCGCGCAGGCGCTCGACGGCGCAACCGCCAAGCGCATGGCGGTCGGCGGTGCGGTGGACAACCTGATGATGGTGGGGCTGCATGCCTCG
>JAHEIK010000487.1 GCA_024639415.1 Planctomycetota bacterium | reverse complement strand
CGCGCTCGTCGACGATGCTCTGCGTGACGATCGCATTGACCAGCGCTTCCAGCGTGCGCCCGGGCCCCGTGACGCCGGACGTGGGGCCGAAGATGCCGTGCTCGCGCTCACCCTTGGACGGGACGGCAGGGCGCTTCTCCAGCACGGGTGGCGTGAGCACCACCAGGTAGTGCTTCCCTTCGCCCGCCTGGCGCTTGAGCTTCTCGACGCGGCGGACGCCGTCGGAGTCCTTCTCCCAGGCCTTCTCGACCGGCTCGATCGTGATGTCCCAGGTCGGGTCCTCGCTCGTGCCCAGGCGGTCGCGGATCGGGGCGGCGAGCACGCCCGTGGCGTCCACGATGACGACGTCGTGCTGCTTCTTGCCGCCCATCATCTTGGGGACGAGGAAGATCACCGCCATCCAGACCGGCGTCAGGACGAGGCCCACGAGGAACGCCTTGGTGCGGACGTTCTCGATGTACTCCCGCTTGAGGATGTGCCACATGCGGCTCATCGCGGCTCCGTTCCCGCGACGCGCTTGAAGATCTCGTGCAGGCTCGGCTCGCGCATCTCGAAGCGCTTGACCTCGGCGCGCGCCACCAAGGCGCTGAGCAGCGCGTTGGCGTCGGTGCCGGACTCCAGCGTCAGCTCGGCTTCGTTGCCGTGATCCGCCACGGTCAGGACGCCCGGCAGTCCCTGGAGGTCGGCGCCGGGATTGAGGCGGTAGCGGATGTGAGCGGCGTCGCGACCCTCGGCTGCGCGCACCTGGTCGAGCGTTCCGGAGAGGCGGACCTCGCCATGGTGGATCATGATCAGCTCGCGGCAGAGTTGCTCGGCCTGCTCCATCACGTGCGTCGAGAACACGATCGTCGTGCCCTGCTCGTTCATCGCCAGCACGGCGTCGCGCAGCACGTCGCGGTTGACCGGGTCGAGTCCGGCGAACGGCTCGTCGAGCACGAGCAGGTCCGGGTCGTGGATCACCGTGGTCACGAACTGCAGCTTCTGGGACATGCCCTTGCTGAGTTCCTCGACGCGGCGCGTACGCCAGCCGGAGAGCCCGACCCGCTCGAGCCAGGCGTCGATCCGGGGCTGGAGGAAGGCGTCGTCGCGGCCCTTGATGCGGCCGAAGAAGCGCAGCATCTCCTCGATGCGCATCTTCTTGTAGAGGCCGCGCTCCTCGGGCAGGTAGCCGAGCCGGGGCTTCATGGACTCGCTCACATGCGAGCCCAGCACCTCGACCGTGCCGCCGTCCGGCTTGAAGATGTTCATCAGCATCCGGATGGAGGTGGTCTTGCCGGCGCCGTTGCTGCCGAGGATGCCGAAGATCGAGCCTTCGGGCACCTCGAACGAGATGCCCTTCACCGCCGTGAAGTCACCGAAGTGCTTCGCGACGTCGCGAAAGCGGACCGCGGGATGGTTGCCGTTGGAGGTCATGGGGGGCTGATCCTACCGGTCTCTATCGGCTCGCGTGACCGTGCCCCGTACCGTCGTCGTGCCGCCGATCGTGATGTCGTCGCCTCCTGAGCGGACGCGCTGGCGGTGGACATGCGAGACATCCATCGAGACGGGCACGCCGGTCTGCGCGTCGATCGTGGCGAGGCCCTGGAAGCGATCGCCCGACGAGATGGCGCCAGTGCGTCCGTCCGCGGAGCGCAGCTGCCCCTCGAACTCGATGAGCGCATCCAGCTCCAGCTCGAGCTTGACGCCATCCTCGCCCCGGACGATGCGGCGCAGGCGCGCCGTGCCCTGGAACGTGGGCCGGGGGGCGGAGACCCCGAGCTCACGCGCCCGGTTCTGCATGTTGGCGACCGCGCGCAGGTTGAGGAAGGGCTGCAGCGGCCAGGCCTCACCTTCGCGCACGGGGTGGGGCGGCATCCAGCTGGGGGCGCCGCCGTAGCCCGCCAGCAGGAGCGAGCCGACGAGATCGAGCACCTCGATCTGCTCGGCCTTCGAGCCCCCTGTCAGCCGCAGCGACGCGGGCAGCGGCTTGCCCTTCGAGTCGTGGGCAAGGCGCCCCTGCATGGGTGCGCGCGCGAGGAGCTTCTCAGCGCTCTGGCCCTCGGCGTCGACGTAGCGCAGCTCGATGGTGGACGTCATCGGGACCTCGGGCCGCTGGCGCTTGATGACCCAGGTGTGCTGCATGGTCGCGTGCAGCTTCAGCTTCTGGTCCTTGTTGCGACCCTCGACCATGCCCTTCTGGAACACCTCGGTCGTCACGCTGAGCTCGGCCGTGTAGGCCGCCAGGTGCTCGAGGTCGTAGGCGAGGGTGACCGCCTCGCCCGTGGGAGCGCTCTCGAGCCCCTTGGCTTCCAGGCCGTGGGACGGCACCTGGCGATCGGCATCGCCGCAGCCCGCGGTGAGCGCGCAGACCAGACACAGGGCGAGGAGGCAGATCGGACGCATCGGGGGGTTATTGTTGCAGGCTGGTTGACAGCCGGCGCAGGGATTGCCGTCTCCCCCCCGTGAACGTGAACGTTTGCGAGCCCGTCACCGACGTTCCCGTTCCCGTTCCCGGCGTGCCCGTAACCCGTCCCCGTGTTCCGCCGCCCCCCTACGTCGGCAGCGTCCTGCTCAGCACCCGCATCCAGTTGCCCCCCAGGATCTTGGCCACGGCCTCGTCGGAGGCGCCGCGCGCGGAGAGGCCGTCGCCGATGCGCCTAAGATCCGCGACGGAGTCGATGCCCTGCGGCGCCCGGTCCGGAGGGAAGCCGCCGTCCAGGTCGGAGCCGATGCCGATGTGGTCCGGGCCGACCAACGCCAGCATGTGCTCGGCGTGGTCCAGGACCGTCTCGACGGTCGACGCGGCGCCGGCCAGGAACTCGTCGTAGAGCACCAGGCCGATGAGGCCGTCGCGCTGTGCGATGCGACGGATCTGGTCGTCGTTCAGGTTGCGGCGGTGGGGTTGCAGCGCGTAGGCGTTGCTGTGGCTCGCCACGACCAGGCCATCGTCCACGGCGAGCACGTCGTCGAACGCCGCGGGCTTGAGATGGCTGACGTCGGGAATGACGCGCGCCTCGCGCATCTGCGCCACGAGGCGTCGGCCGTCGGCCGTCAGGTTGCGGGTGTCGTCCCACGCGCCGCAGTAGCGGTTCCCCGTGTTCCACGCGATCCCGACGACGCGCACCCCGCGGTTCGCCCAGCGCTTGAGATCGCGCGGGGAGCGGATGGGGTCCGCGCCCTCCATGAGGTGCAGGATGCCGATCGGGCCGCCCGCCTGGCAGAGCTTGAGGTCGCCCTTGCTCTCCACGCGGAACAGGTCGTCGGCGTGGCGCTTGAGCAGGTCGTCGTAGCAGTCCGCCTGGCGCGTGGCGCACTCGAAGGGGGTGCTGTCCTTCCAGTAGCCCTCGGGCGCGAAGATCGTGCCCATGATCAGTCCCA
>JAHEIK010000093.1 GCA_024639415.1 Planctomycetota bacterium | reverse complement strand
CCCGGAGCGCACGAAGCGCTATGCGGGCCGCATCGAGGCCGAGATGCAGCGCCTCGGGACGACGGTGCGCAACGTCCTGGACGCGTCTCGCATCGAGCAGGGGGGCTGCCGGTGGTGCCCGTGCCCCTGGAGCCGGCCGCCCTGCTGGAGCGTACCGTCGCGTCGCTGCGGCCCGAGCTCGAGCGCCGGGGCTTCGAGCTGGAGACCGAGTTCCTGCCGTCGGAGCGGCCCATCGCCGCCGACGGCGACGCGCTGGACGGCGTCCTGCGCAACCTCGTGGACAACGCCGCGAAGTTCTCGCGCAGCGTGAAGCGCATCCGGATCGAAGGCATCCCCACGCCGGACGGCTACCGGATCGCCGTCCTCGATCGAGGCGTGGGCCTCGAACGGGGGAAACACGAGCGCCTGTTCGAGCGTTACTACCGTGGGGACGCGGCGCGGGAAGGCGCCGTACCGGGCGTCGGACTGGGGTTGCACATCGCTCGTCAGGTGATTCATGCTCACGGCGGCACGCTGCACGCGCGCTCTCGTGAGGGGGGCGGGGCCGCCTTCGAAATCCATCTGCCGGCAGGGAACGCTTGATGACCGAACGCCTCCTCCTGGTGGAAGACGACGAGAGCCTCGGAGCCGTGCTCGTGGACGCACTGGAGCGCGAGGGCTACCGCCCGTGCTGGGTGCGCGAAGGGCGCGCCGCCCTCGAGAGCGCCCTGAGCGAGCCGTACGACCTCGTGGTGCTCGACCTCATGCTGCCGGGCATGGATGGCTACGAGATCTGCCGCCGCTTGCGCGCGGCAGGTCGCGATGTGCCCATCCTCATGCTGACGGCCCGTGCGCGCGAAGAGGACCGCGTCATGGGGCTCGACCTCGGAGCGGACGACTACGTGGTCAAGCCGTTCTCGCTCAAGGAGCTGCTGGCTCGCATCCGTGCGCGTTTGCGTTCCCGCAAGCCCATCGCGCCCCAGCTCGTCGAGCTGGATGAGGTGATCATCGACCTGGGCTCGATGCAGATCCGTCGCGACGGGGAGGTCACCGCCCTCACGAAGCTCGAGGCCGGCGTGCTGGCCCTCTTCCTCGCAAATCCGGGCCAGGTCCTCTCCCGCGGGCGGTTCCTCGACGAGGTCTGGGGCTACCACCGCCACCCCACCACACGCACGGTGGACATGCACGTGGCGCGCGTGCGGGACAAGCTCGGTGACGGCGGTCCCAAGCCGCGCTGGATCCGGACGGTGCACGGGATGGGGTATCGCTTCGACCGGGAAGCTCCGTGAACGTGGACGTTTGCGTGCCCGTCACCGGCGTGCACGTTTCCCGTGCCCCGTGCCCCGTGCCCCGTAGCCCGTCTCCGGTTCCGCGGGCACGTGTTGGACCGGGCACGGGCACGTGTCCCGGGCACGCCGGTGACGGTTACGGTGACGGGCACGTTTACGGGCGGAGCCTTTGAAGCGGCCCGGGGCTAACATTCCCCCCAATGGAGCTCGACATCCACGGCTGGCTCGCGCTCGCCACCCTCGCCGGCGCCACCACCCTCTTCATCACGAAGTGGCTGCCGATCCCCGTCACGGCGTTGAGCATCCCGGTCATCCTGTTCGCGACGAACGTGCTCCCCGACGCCAACGACGCACTGAAGGGCTTCGGGAACCAGGCGGCGCTCGCCATCGCCGCCGTCTTCGTCCTGGGCGCGGGGCTCAAGGAGGCCGGGGTCGCCACGATCATGGCGCGCGGCCTCCAGCGCCTGGGCGGCAAGAGCGAGGTGGTGCTCATCGCCCTGCTCATGGCCGCGAGCGGGCTGCTCTCCGCCGTGATGAGCAACGCTGCGGTGGTAGCCATCCTGCTGCCGGTCGGGATCTCGCTCGCGCAGCGCTCCGGCGTGGCGGCCTCCCGCCTGCTCATGCCGCTGGCCTTCGCCGCCGTTCTAGGCGGGACCGTGACGCTCATCGGCACGGCACCCAACTTCCTGGTGGGGGACTACCTCGCGAACGGCGGGGCCGAGCTCGCCCAGGGGCTCGAGCTCCACATCTTCGACTTCGCCCCGGTCGGTCTCGCGATCCTCGGGACGGGCATCCTGTTCATGGTCTTCTTCGGACGCCGCATGCTGCCGGTGATCCGCACGGAGGACCGCCTCGCCGCGGCACAGCTGCCGGTCGAGACGGCCAAGACCTTCGGCGTGGCGGACAAGCTCTTCGCGCTGCCCGTCACCGAGGCCTGCGGGATCGCGGGGCAGACGATCGGCGGTGCGGACATCCGCGGCCGCTACGGGCTTGGGATCGTCATGGTCCACCGGCCCAAGGCCGTCGCGCAGCGCTGGCTCGACCCGCTGCCCACGCGCACGATGCGCCCCGGAGATGTGCTCTACATCCAGGGCGAGGAAGTCGCCGCTTGGACCTTCTGCGAGGACGAGTCCCTGCAGTTCGGTCTCGCGGACGAGAACGCGCTGAAGCGCATCCTGCGCCACGGAGCCACGCTTGCCGAGATCGCCGTGCCGCCGCACTCCCGGGCTTCGGGACGTACGCCGCGCGGCATGAAGTTCGGCGAGCGCTTCGGACTCAATGTCCTCGCCGTCGGTCGCCGCGACGGCGTGCTGGTGGACGACCCCAGCGACGTCCGGCTCGAGGTCGGCGACGCGTTCCTCGTCAGCGGCCCGCCGGAGAAGGTGCACGCCATCTCGCTGCATCCTGACTTCACGGTCCTGACGGACGTGTCGCAGGAGGAGGACGTCACGCGCGCGCCGCTCGCCATCCTGCTGCTGTGCGCCGCGCTCATCCCGCCGATCGTCCACGACATTCCGCTCGCCGTCTCCGGCTTGGGGGCCGCGCTGCTGATGGTGGCCACGGGCTGCATCTCACGCCGCGCGCTACGGCGTGCCGTGGACTGGAACGTGATCTTCCTGATCGTGGGCACACTGCCGCTCGGCATCGCCCTGGACCGCCACGATGTCGCCGCCGTCGCGGCCGGGTGGATCAGCGACTTCGGGGAGGTGGCCGGCGCGATGGGCGTCTTCGGCGCGCTCTTCCTGCTGGCTGCCACCGTGGCCGTGCTGACCAGCAACGCCGCCGCGGCCGTGATCGTCGCGCCCGTTGCAGCGCGGGCCGCGCTGGCCGCCGGCATCGACCTGAGCGACGCCTTGCTCGTGATGGGCTACGGCTGCAGTTGTGCGTTCCTGCTGCCCTTCGCGCAGTGCAACATCCTCGTGATGGCGCCTGGCGGCTACAAGACGCGCGACTTCATCCGTGTGGGCGCATGGATGAGCCTCGTCATGGCCGTCACCACGATCGTGCTCTTCTCGTTGTAGAGCCACTTGTGTATCGTTCGCGGCCATGGAGATGACGCTCCAGGTCTGGATCGCGATCCTGACGCTCGTGTACGCGACCACGATGCTGATCACGCGCTGGCTGCCGATCCCGATCACGGCCCTCAGCATTCCCGTGATTCTGGCGTCCACCGGTGTGCTCGAGAATCCGAAGCATGCCCTGCTGGGCTTCGGCAACAACGCGGTCATCGCCATCGGCGCGATCTTCGTCGTCGGTGCCGCGCTGCGCGAGAGTGGCGTCGCGACGATTATCGCGCGCGGCCTGCAGCGCGTCGGGGGCCGCAGCGAGATGCGGATCGTCATCTTGATGATGAGCGCGACCTCGCTCATGGCTGCCTTCATGAACAACACGGCCGTCGTGGCGATCCTGCTGCCGGTGGGGGTGGTACTTGCCCAGCGCTCCGGCCTCGCGCCCTCGCGGCTGCTCATGCCGCTGAGCTTCGCCGCCGTCCTCGGCGGAACGATCAGCCTGATCGGCACGGCGCCGAACTTCATCGTCGCCGACTACTACAACGAGGGCGACTTCCCGGGACAGATCGGCATCTTCGATTACGCCTTCGTCGGCATCCCGATCACGGTCGTGGGCGTCGTGTTCATGGCGATCTTCGGTCGGCGCCTCCTGCCCACGATCAGCACGGCCGACCGCCTGGCGGCGGCGCAGCTTCCCGAGCACGCGGCCAGCTCCTACGAGGTGCCCGACAAGCTGTTCACGCTGCGCCTCTCCAGTGCGTCGCCGCTGGTGGGCACGACGATCGCCGCGTCCGGCGTGCGCAACCGCTACAAACTCGAGATCGTCATGATCCGGCGCCGCACGGCGCTCGCTACGAAGTGGCTGCTGCCCGATCCCGAGGTCGTGCTCGAGGCCGAGGACGTCCTGTACGTGAGCGGAGAGGACACTGCAGCCTGGGACATCTGCGAGACGGAAGCCTTGCAGTTCGGGCTGGCCGACTCCTCGGCGATCGAGGAGTTGCTCGGCCACGGCACGACGCTGGCGGAGGTCACGCTGACCCCACACTCTCCGGCCATCGGAAGCACCTTCAAGCGCATGGACTTCCGCAAGCGTTTCGGGCTCAACGTGCTCTCGCTCTTCCGCCGGGACACCGTGCAGCACGAGGGCTTCGCCGACGAGGAGCTGAAGCTCGGTGACGCGTTCCTCGTCACCGGCACACCGCGGCGCGTGCGTGCGCTGGCGCGGGATCCCGACTTCGTCGTGCTGACTGATCAGAGTCAGGTCGAGGACGTCACGCGTGCACCGCTCGCCTTCCTGCTGCTGCTCGTAGCGCTGGTGCCGCCCATCGCGTGGGACTTCCCCTTGCCGCTCAGCGGCATGGGCGCGGCGATCCTGATGATCATGACGCGCTGTATCTCGCGCGCCGGCCTGCGTCGCTGCATGGACTGGAACGTGCTCTGCCTGCTCGTCGGGACGATGCCCCTCGGACTGGCCCTCGAGCAGCAGCAGATCGCGAAGTTCGTCGCCACCCTCCTGACCGACATCGCGTCCAACCCCACCGTCGTCTTCGGCATGCTGTTCTTCCTGGCCGCGATCTTCTCGAACCTCGCCAGCAACGCAGCGGCGGCCGTGATCATGGCGCCCGTCGCAGCCCAGGCCGCGGCGGTCGTGCCCGGCATGGACGCGAAAGGTGCGTTGCTCGCCATGGCCTACGGCTGCTCGTGCAACTTCATCGTGCCGTACTCGCAGTGCAACCTGATCGTGATGGCGCCCGGCGGCTACCGGGCGCGGGACTTCATCCGTGCGGGTCTGGTGCTGTCGGTCGTCATGGCCATCACGACGATGATCGCCCTGTCCTTCCTCTGACCCCGTCCAGAGCCCATCCGGTGGGCCCTCCGGCCTGCCTTGGGGGAGGGCCCCGGCGCTGACTCGCCGGGGCCGCGTCTGGAGGTACCTTCATGGGCTCCGGAGGAGACGCCATGCATTCACTGCCTCGTGTCCTGGTCTTCGTCAGCGCCCTGATGCTGCTGGTCACTCCCGCGTTCGCGGAAGATGACCCCGCCGCACCCGAAGCGCCCGCGGCCAAGTCGAAGCCCGATCCCGTGATCCCGGGCTACAGCATCGAGTTCCTCATGCCCAGCGGCGACAGCGTGCCCGAGGGCTGGAAGGTCAGCGACCGCGCGGCTGCCGGCGCGCCGAGCGAGGACGGCCTGACCGAGCTGGCTGAGTCCTGCAAGCTCGACGACGACACCTTCTACGTCGAGGTCGGCACGCTTCAGAGCGGGAGCGACAAGGTCGGCATCGCGATGCTCGACATCGACGAGAACGTCTGGGCCTACCGCGCGAAGCTCGACGCCCAGGCGAGCGCGAACGGCTGGACGGTGATGGAGCTCGGCAGCCCGTCGCGCGTCGTCGTCGCCAGCGGTGCGCAGGCCAAGGCCGCGCTCGCCAAGCTCAAGGTGCACGTCGTCTACGCCATCGGCGAGATGGCCATGAATCGCGTCCGTGGCCGCAGCGCTATGGAAGCCGCGGGCCAGGAAGCCGCGCTCGAGTACACCAAGGCGATCGGCGAGCTCGTACCGGATACGGGGCTCGCCCACGGCCTCGTGGGGCGCGTGCACTGGCTCCGCGCGATGCCGAAGAAGCGCGGTGAGAAGCCCGACAAGGCGCTGCAGGACAAGGCCATCGCTTCCTTCAAGAAGGCACTGGCCGACGGCGCGAAGCACCCGCCGAAGGGCCGCGTCCTCGTCTGGATCTCCGGCACGCACGGCAACCTGCTGATGGAGAAGAAGGACAAGAGCCTCATGAAGGAGGCGACGCGCTCCTTCGAGATCGCCGTCGAGCACGAGGTGGATGCGCCGACCAACAACCAGCGCTACGGCAACCGCTACAACCTCACCTGTGCGTATGCGCGCTTGGGCCGGATCGAAGACGCGTTCAAGATGCTGAAGAAGAGCATCGAGACCGGCAAGACCCTGCCGGAGGGGCAGTGGCGGCAGAGCTTCAAGCACATGGAAGAGAAGGACCCGGACCTCGCGGCCCTGCGCGAGGACCCGCGCTTCAGCAAGCTCATGGCCGACAACCGTCCCGCCGAGCCGAAGAAGCGGCCCATGCCGAAGGGCCACCCGCCGGTCGGGGGTGACAAGCCGAAGCCGAAGGACGGGCGCTGAGCCCGTTCGTCCGCGCGCTCCGCGCGGAGTGGCTTGGCCCGACCCAGGCGTTGTCGTGGGTGCCCTGCGCGGCGGTCTCCCAAGGCCCCTACGGCGTTCCGTGCACGTCTACGGCCACGTCTACGGGGGCGAAATGGTGAGGGCGTAGGGGCATCGCGACCCTGAGCCCGGCGAAGGGGAGTCGTTGCCCGGCCCCTGCGTTGTCGTGGGCGCCTTGCGAGATTGGACGGGTCGGGCCAAGACTCGTCCGCCGCTGCGCGGCGGTCTCCCAAGGCCCCTACGGCGCTCCGTGCACGGGCAGGGTCGTGGGGGTGAGGCCGTATCAGACCCGCTCCACCAACGCCGCCAAGCCCAACCCACCGCTGATGCAGAGCGTGGCGACGCCGCGCTTGACGTCGCGCTCCTCCATGGAGTGCAGCAACGTGACGAGGATGCGTGCGCCCGTGGCGCCGATGGGGTGGCCCAGGGCGATCGCGCCGCCGTCCACGTTCATCTTCTCTTCGGGGATCTGCAGCTCGCGGTTGCAGGCAATCACCTGCGCGGCGAAGGCCTCGTTCAGCTCCCACAGATCGATGTCACCGACGGAGAGGCCCGTCTCGGCGAGCAGCTTCTGCACGGCCGGCACCGGACCCAGGCCCATGACCTTCGGATCCACACCCGCGTCGGTGTAGGCCAGCAGACGAGCCTGCGGCTTGGCCCCGGTCGCTTCCAGCGCCTTCTCCGACAGCACGGTGATGGCGGCGGCACCGTCGGTGATCCCACTCGCGTTGCCTGCGTGGACCGAGCCGCCCTCCTTACGGAAGACCGGGGGTAGCTTGGCGATCTTCTCGATCGTGACGCCGTCACGGGCGTGCTCGTCGGCCTCGAAGACCCACTCGCCCTTCTTGCGGTCCTTGAGCGGGATGCCGACCTTCTCGGCGTCGTAGCGTCCCCGCCCGCGGGCCTCCTCGCAGCGGTTCTGGCTCCGGACGGCGTACGCGTCCTGCTCCTCGCGCGAGATGCCGTACTGCTCGACGAGATTCTCGGCGGTCGCGCCCATCAGCTGGTCCGCGAGCATGCAGTGGAAGCCGTCGCGGTACATACCGTCCACAACCTGGTCGTTGCCCAGGCGGTAGCCCCAGCGGGCACGCGGCAGGAAGTAGGGCGTGTTCGACATGCTCTCCATGCCGCCGGCGAGCACGGCGTCGGCCTGGCCCAGGCGGATGGCGTCCGCGCCCAGGAAGACGCTCTTCAGCGCGCTGCCGCAGGCCATGTTGACGGTCCAGGCCGGCGACTCGACGGGCACGCCGACCCGCACGGAGACCTGTCGGCCGGTTCCCGGGCCCTGCCCCGCCTGGCGGCCGTGGCCGAAGATCGTCTGGTCGATGGCTCCGGCAGGTACGCCGGCGCGCTCCAGCGCCGCCTGGGCGGCATGGACGCCGAGATCGGGTGCGGACAGGCCCGCCAGGGAGCCGCCGAATCGTCCAATGGGCGTGCGTACGCCCCCTGCCAGATAGATGCCTTCGAGCACGGTCGGCCTCCCGGTTTCCTGCGCCTGTGTGGCGGCGGGAGAAGAATCGTACTGTCTGTCCCTGCTTTCCTGCCTGTTCGGACCGCGCGTTGCGAGGCTCTTGGCGATGCACGCGGCCGAGGTAGCCTTGCGCCGCTGGCAGGAGATCCGCATGGCCGCGAAGAAGAAGGCAGCGAAGAAGAAGGTGGCCAAGAAGGCGGCGAAGAAGAAGGCTGCCGCCAAGAAGAAGGCGGCGAAGAAGGCCGCCAAGAAGGCCGCGAAGAAGGCCGCCGCGAAGGAGGCCCCGGCGCCCGCCGTGCCCGAGGAGGTCGCGGACGAGGAAGTCGAGGAGGAGCCCGTCGAGGTGCTGCCCCCGATGCCGAGGATGCCCAAGCGCAAGGCGGGGCCGATCACTCTCGCCTACGGCACCGCGGCCGACCAGGCCTTCATGGTCTACGCACTCGCGACGCAGCAGGTCGACACCGAGGACCGGACCTACGAACTCGTGCGGCGCGAGGTCCAGGAACTCGAGGCCGAAGCACACGACGTCGTGCACGACATCACGACGATCTCCTTCGGCGGCTACCCGGCGCTGCGCGATCGCTACCTCTTGCTCGCGTGCGGTGGCGCCTACGGTGACCACCGCGGCCCGGTGCTGGTCGCGCGCAAGCCCGTTCGTGCAGGCGAGGTCGAGGGCCTCGAGGTCGCCGTGCCCGGCGAGGACTCCGCTGCTGCACTCGCCTTGCGCCTGTGGCTGCCGCAGGCGCACCTCAACCTCAAGGCCATGCCGGTGCGCGAGATCGCCCTGCGCGTACGCGCAGGTCACGTACGCGCGGGCCTGCTCGTCAACGAGGACATCGTCACGTACCGCAACCACAACCTCGTGCGCATCGTGGACCTCGGGCAGTGGTGGGGGGACCGCACCGAGGGCCTGCCCGTGGCGATCACGGCCAACGTCGTCCGCCGCGACATTCCGCCGGAGGAGCGCTCCAAGCTCGCGCTCGACCTGAAGCGCTCGATCGCCTACGCGCTGGGCCATCGGGAAGAGGCCCTGGACTGGGCCATGCAGTTTGCAGGCAAGAACGACCGCGAGACGCTCGACCGCTACATCGCACGCTACGTCAACGACCTCTCGCTCGACTGCGGCGAGCGCGGCCGCCAGGCGGCGCGCCTGCTGTTCCAGGAAGGCGCACGCCACCGCTTCCTGCCCGAGGCCTACGAGCCGGTCTACCACGGGGACGAAGCGGCGACGTAGTCGCCCCTTCGTCAAGACGCAGAGAAGGCAAAGACGCAGAGAAGGCAAAGACGCAGAGGCGGAACTGCGTTGTGACCGCCCCCGCTTGACGCGCGATGTAGGTGCATGCGCGTCGCCCTCCTCTGTCTGTTGCTCGCCTCGTGCTCCCGCGGCACCCCTCCAGGCCCCGCCGCCCTCGTGTTCGAGCAGGACGTCGTCGACGTCGGCCGGGTCTCTGCAGGCGAGGAGTCGCTGCTGGTGCTGCGTTGGCGCCGCGTCGGTGCCGGCCCCTTGCGCGTCCTCGCCGTGGAGAGCGACTGCGGCTGCGCCCTGGCCTCCGGGCCCGCCGGCCTGCAGCCCGCAGGCGCCCAGGGGGAAGTCCTCGTGCGCTTGCGCGGGCGGACGCGCCCCGGCCCCTTCCGCCACCGCGTGACCCTCTACACCGACCAGCCGGCACCCCGCGACGCCGTGCGGGTCCTGCTGCGCGGCTGGATCGAAGCTCCGGCCTCCGTGTCGCCCCCGGTGCTGGATCTGGGACCACGCTCCCCCGGCGCTCGTCTACGCCGTGAGGCCGAGTTGCGCTTGGCCTCGACCTCGCCCGCCGGCCTGGCGCCCGAGGCGCTCACAGCGCGCCTCGTCGGGCTGGAGGGCTCGGTGCGGGTGCTGCCCCCCGTGCGCCTCGACCTGCCAGGGCGCCTGCTGCGCGTCGCCCTGCGCACACCGGACACGGCCGGTCGGTTCGATGCCCGCGTGCTCGTGGAGCACGCGGGCGAGGTGCTGGTGACACTGCGGATCCGGGGCGTGGTGGAGGCGGGGCCTACGCCACGCCGCTCAGCACACCCAGGTCGCGTCCGACCTCGGTGAACGCCGCGACGGCCTTGTCGATGTCGTCGTGCGAGTGCCCGGCCGAGATCTGCACGCGGATGCGCGCCTTGCCCTTGGGCACGACGGGGTAGGAGAAGCCAATGACGTAGATGCCCTTCTTCAGCATCGCGTCGGCCATCTCCATGCTCAGGCGGGCGTCGCCCAGCATGATCGGGACGATCGGGTGGACGCCGGGGCGCAGGTCGTAGCCGGCGGCGGTCATGCCCGCACGGAAGCGCTCGGTGTTCGCCTCGAGCTTGTCGCGCAGCTCCGTGCTCGAGCTCAGGAGGTCCATGCAAGCCAGGCCCGCCGCGACGATGGGGGGCGCGACCGTATTGCTGAACAGGTACGGGCGCGAACGCTGGCGCAGCAGCTCGACGATCTCGCTGCGTGCTGCCGTGAAGCCACCCGACGCTCCGCCCAGGGCCTTGCCCAGCGTGGACGTCACGATGTCGATGCGGTCCCGGACGCCGCAGTATTCCGGCGTGCCGCGGCCGGTCTTGCCGACGAAGCCCGAGGCGTGGGAGTCGTCGACCATGACCATCGCCTCGAAGCGCTCGGCGATGTCGCAGATCTCGTCGAGCTTGGCGATGTCGCCGTCCATCGAGAACACGCCGTCCGTCGCGACGAGGATGCGGCGTGCGCCGGCCTCACGCGCGGCGGTGAGCTGCGCTTCGAGGTCTTCCATGTCGTCGTGGCCGTAGCGGAAGCGCTTCGCCTTGCACAGCCGGACGCCGTCGATGATCGACGCATGGTTCAGGCTCGCGCTGACGATCGCGTCCTCGGCGCCGAGCAGGACCTCGAAGAGGCCGCCGTTCGCATCGAAGCAGGACGTGTAGAGGATC
>JAHEIK010000486.1 GCA_024639415.1 Planctomycetota bacterium | reverse complement strand
GCAAGTTCATCCTGGTCGTGGAGGGCTCGATCCCCACCAAGGACGGCGGCATCTACTGCCAGATCGGCGGCCAAACGGCCCTCGCGATCCTCGAGGAGACGGCTGAAAAGGCCGGCGCCATCATCGCCATCGGCTCCTGCGCCTCCTGGGGCGGCATCCCCTCGGCCGACCCGAACCCGACCGGCGCCAAGGGCGCGCCCCAGATCCTCGAGGGCAAGACGGTAGTGAGCATTCCAGGCTGCCCCGCCAACCCCTACAACTTCCTGGGCACGGCGCTCCAGTTCGCCACCTTTGGGACACTGCCGGCCCTGGACGACAAGGGCAGGCCCCAGTGGGCCTACGGCCGGACCATTCACGAGCACTGCCCCCGGCGGGCTCACTTCGACGCCGGTCGCTTCGCCGAGCAGTTCGGTGACGAGGGCCATCGCCAGGGTTGGTGCCTTTACAAGCTCGGCTGCAAGGGCCCGGTCACCCATGCCAACTGCTCGGTCCAGAGCTTCGGCGAAGTGGTGGACGCCTGGCCGATCGGACTCGGCCATCCCTGCGTGGGCTGCACCGAGCAGGGCGTCCTCTGGACCAAGGCGATCCACGAGACGGTGGATATCGAGCGACCCGCCAACCCCGACACCTACCCGCCGATCTCGGCGCCGCAGGGCAAGGTCACTTCCGTGGCCACCGGAGTGGGTGGCCTGGTGGCCGGAGCGCTGCTGGGAGCCGGCTACGCCGCCTCGAAGAAGATGAGCGACGAAGCCCCGACCGAGACCGGGGAGGAGTCGTAGTCATGGCCTTCGATCGCAGAAGCCTGCTCAAGGGGATGGCGACCGCCGGTGCAGCCGCCGCGGCGGGCACCGTTCCCGCGGAAGCGGCCCGGCCCAGGAAAGTGGCGCCGGAAGACGCCATGGGGATGCTCTACGACACCACGCTCTGCATCGGCTGCAAGGCCTGCGTGCGGGCCTGCAAGGACGCCAACGGCCTTCCCGCCGACACCACAACCCCGGGCATGGAGAATTACGACGCCCCGCTGGATTTGAACGAATACACCAAGAACATCATCAAGCTCTACGACGACGGCACCCGGCGCTCGTACGTCAAGCGCCAGTGCATGCACTGCATCGACGCCGCCTGCGTGGGTGCCTGCATGATCGGTGCTCTCAAGAAGCGCGAGTACGGCATCGTCACCTGGGACTCCGGCCGCTGTATCGGCTGCCGGTACTGCATGATGGCCTGTCCGTTCGACGTACCCAAGTTCGAGTGGTCTTCGAACAACCCATTGATCGTCAAGTGCGAGTTCTGCAACACCCGGCCCGGTGACAAGGCCTGGGACCCCGCCTGCTGCGAGGTGTGCCCGCGGCAAGCCGTCATCTCGGGCAAGTACGCCGACCTGCTCCAGGAAGCCAAGCGCCGCCTGGCGGAGCACCCGGACCGCTACGAGCCCAAGATCTACGGCGAGAAGGATCTGGGCGGCACGCAGGTGCTGTATCTGTCCCACGTGCCCTTCGAGAAGCTGGGATTCAAGTTCAGCCACGAAGAGCCGGTGCCCGAGCTGCAGCAGACTATCCAGCACGGCATCTATCAGGGCTTCATCGCACCAGCCGCCCTGTACGCCATCCTGGGCGGCGTGATGTGGCGCAATCGCCGTCAGCAGGTCAAGAGCGCCGGGGAGGAGGAGGCATGAGCGAGCGTGCCGAACCGGTCGGCGGGAAGATCCTGACAACGCCGATGAAGTTCCTCCTCGGTCTCGCGGGGCTGGGCGCCGTGCTCACGATCTGGCGATTCGCCGTCGGTCTCGGCCCCTCCACAGGCATGAGCGACGCCTACCCCTGGGGCATCTGGATCGCCTGGGACGTGGTCACCGGCACGGCCCTCGGCTGCGGCGGCTACGCCATGGCCATGCTGGTCTACATCTTCAACAAGGGCAAGTACCACCCCCTCGTGCGCCCCGCGATCCTCACGAGCGCGCTGGGCTACACGATGGCGGCGGTCTCGATCGTCATCGACGTGGGCAGGCCCTGGTTCATCTGCCGGATCCCTACCGGTGGCTTCCCGGACATGGGCAGCTACAACTGGAATTCGGCCCTGCTGGAAGTGGCGCTCTGTGTCATGGCCTACATGATCGTCCTCTGGATCGAGCTGTCGCCCGCTTTCTTCGAGAAATGGAAGGACGAGCCGGGCCACAAGCTGCAGAAGATCTCGGGCACCCTCCACGGGTTTCTCGAGAAGGCGCTCATCTGGATCATCGCCCTGGGAATCCTGCTGCCGACGATGCATCAGTCGTCGCTGGGCAGCCTGATGCTCCTCTCCGGGCCCCGACTCCACACAATCTGGAACTCGCCGCTGCTCCCGCTGCTGTTCCTGATCTCCTGCGTCAACATGGGCTTCGCGGTCGTGGTCATGGAATCGGCACTGGCCTCCAGAGCGTTCAAGCGCAAGCCGGAGACCGCCATGCTGGCCTCCCTGGCCGGCGCTGTGGCCTTCACCGCCTGGTTGTTCCTCGTCATCCGCCTCGGCGACGTGATCTTCCGCCAACAGCTCGGGGTCATTTTCAAGCCGGACGTCTACGCGCTCATGTTCTGGCTGGAGACACTGGTCCTGGTAGCCCCTGCTGTAATGCTGCTCAACAAGGGCAGGCGCAACGATCTGGGCTTCCTCTTTCGGGCCGCCCTGCTGCTCATCGTGGCCGGCATCCTGTACCGCTTCAATTCCTATCTCGTGGCCTTCATGCCTGGCGAAGGGCATTCGTACTTCCCCACGCTCCCCGAGATGTTCATCACCTTCGGCATCATCTCCGCAGAAATCCTCATCTACGTGGCCGTGGTCAAGAGATTCCCCATCTTGGCCGGTAAGCCTGCCACCGCGACTGCCCAATAAAAGGAGCCAGCGATGAGCACGCGAATCGTGGTCGATCCCATCACCCGTATCGAAGGCCATCTCCGCATCGACGTAGAAGTGGATGGAGGTGTCGTCCGCAACTCCTGGTCTTCGGGCCAGATGTGGCGCGGCATCGAGACGATCCTCGAGGGCCGGGACCCCAGAGACGCCTGGCTCTTCACCCAGCGCATCTGCGGCGTCTGCACCACGGTCCACGCCATCACCTCGATCCGCGCCGTCGAGAACGCCATCGGACTCGAGATTCCGATCAACGCCCAGTACATTCGCAACATCATTCTGGCCGCCCACGCCCTGCACGATCACATCGTGCACTTCTACCACCTGTCGGCGCTCGACTGGGTGGACATCGTGTCCGCCCTATCGGCAGACCCGAAGAAGGCGGCGGCGCTGGCCGAGAGCCTCTCGCCATGGCCGGGCAACAGTTGGCGCAGTCTCGAGGCGGTGAAGGCCAAGCTGCAGGCCGTCGTCGACAGCGGCCA
>JAHEIK010000092.1 GCA_024639415.1 Planctomycetota bacterium | reverse complement strand
TTCGCCGCAGCCGAAGCCTGGGCCAAGGAGAAGGCGTGGGCCCGCGCCGACCTCGCGCTGCGCTCCCTGGGACTCAACGCCCCGGAGAACAAGCTTGCGGCGAAAGCCGTGGCCCGGCGCGAGGAGGTCGAGAAGGCCTGGCTGGGCGACACGCCGCCCGAGCAGCAGGCCGTCGTCGATGCCGCCATCAATCATCCGGTGTGGGCGCGGACGACGACCAGCGTGTCGAACAAGTTCGTCTTCATCGGTCCCAAGACGCTCGTCGAGACGCTGCCGAAGATGTCGAAGCTGCGCTTCGACCTCGCGTACGTGTTCGTCACGGACCTGTTCGGACGACTGCCCAATCCCGGCGGCGACCGGGTCACCGTCTACTTCAAGGAGCTGTGGGACTTCGGCGGCGGCGTCGGTGGGGGCAAGCGGATCGACATCGGCCGCGCCAAGCCCGAGCAGAAGGGCCGCCGCATCGACAACGGCCTGCTCTATCACGAGCTCACACACTGCGTGGACGACACGAACCCGATCCTGAAGGGCTGGCGCGAGGGCCTGGCGAACGTCGGCGCGGCCTACGCCTACGAGGCGCTGGGTCAGACGACCGACAGCCTGCACTCCTTCCACACCAACCTGCGCGCGTTCCAGGAGGACTACCTCGATCGCGACATCGCGTACTGGCGCATGCAGAACTACGGCCCGAGTGCCGGCTTCTTCCTGCACTTCGTGGAAACGCACGCCAAGAAGGGCCGCCTGCACGACTGGAAGCCCTATCGGAAGTTCTTCCGCGAGTACCGTGCGGCTCCCGTGCGCGATGGCCGTGTGCCCTACGTGGCGCGGGCCGTGGCCTACTACCTGATCCGGGCGTTCGGGCCCAAGGCGTTCGACGATCTGCTGCGCTTCCGTCTGCCGCTCCGCGAGGACGACCGCGACGCCGTCCGCAAGGAACTCGAGGCCTTCGCCGAGGGCGCCTACGGCGTCGAGCGCATGAGCCCGCTGCTCGAGAAGCACCACGGCTCGCCCATCCCGCGCGACCTCGTCGCGGGCAAGATGATGGCGGCCTTCCGCCAGCGGGATCACGACGAGGCGGAGCGCATCAGTCGCGAGGAACTCGGCGTCATCCACGACTGGAAGGTGATCGGCCCGTTCAAGGAGAAGGGCGTCAGCCCGATGGCCGGCGTGTTCCCGCCCGAGCACGAGATCGACTACACGAAGGAGTACCCGGGCGAAGCGAACATGTGCAAGTGGCGCGACACGCGCAAGGTCGGCGTCGTCGAGAAGCACTCGACCGGCTGGGTGAAGTTCAACTTCGCCTATCAGGACCAGACGGCGACGTACGCGCTCTCCTACCTGACGCTGCCCGAGGCCACCGAGGGCTTCTTGCATGTGCGCGCCGACGACGACGTCGTCATCTTCCTCAACGACCGACTGGTCGAGAACTACGTGAACGGCGGCGCGAACGCCTCGACGCCCATGGCGTGGCGTGGTCCGTACGCACCCGTGCCGGACGCCATGAAGCTGCGCGTCTCCTTCCAGCGCGGGCGCAACAAGTTGCTCGTGAAGGTGCGCAACCGCCGCGGCGATGCGGGCTTCATCCTCGCTGCCGCGAGGTTGAACGGGGCGCCGCTCAAGGGGCTCACGACCGACACGAAGGCCTCGCCGACGGATCCGTCGTCGAGCGACGCGGGCTCACGCGCCGCGGCGAAGAAGCTGTCGTGGAAGTCCGTGCTCAAGATGAACTTCAAGCGGAAGTCCTTCTCCTCGAAGCTCAAGCCCGCGGTCGGGACGTTCCGCGTCATCAACAAGGCCCTGTCGGGCACTGAGACGGGCAAGAAGGTCGGCTGGCGCAAGTACACGGTGCGTCCCGGCTTCCCGAAGGACTCGCCCTCGAACCTGATCTGGATCAAGCCCAAGTTCACGGAGGGTCTCAACGACCTGAAGTTCGCGGTGGACTGCCGCATGAAGGGCGGCGGCGCCCCGAAGCTCGTGATCACCTTCCAGGGCAACGGGAGCAAGGACGCGCTGTCGGGCTGGAACCTGATCGTCCATCCGCGGGGCAAGGGGCGCGTCGGTGCGCAGATCGAGCGCTACGACCACCTCTACTACCAGTCACCGCCGAAGGCCCTGCCGAACGCCGAGGTCCACCGGCTCGAGGTGACGCTGCACGACGAGCGCATCCGCGTGACCTGTGGTGAGGTCGTCCTCTTCGAAGGCGAGCCGATCACGCCCATCGTGGGCAAGCACCGGATCGGCATCGCGACGTACGGGCCTGCGCTCGGCTTCGAGAAGCTCGAGTTGCACAAGCCGGGCAAGAAGCGCTGATCGGGGCGCTGGGGTTGGGCGGCAATGTATGCCGCCCCTACAGGCGGAGACCGGGTAGGGGCGGCGTACATCGCCGCCCATCGGGTACCGGCGGCCGCGCGCCTACCATTGGGGCGCGCCCGACGAATCGAGCCACCCGGGAAGGATTCCGCCCGGGCGGTGTAGAGGCGGGTAGGAACCATGTCCGATCGACCCCATCCCCCGCTGGAGAGCTTGTTCGAGCATCGTGGCTGGGTGCGCGCCGTCGCGCGTCGCCTGCTGCGGGACGAGCACGCGGCCGAAGATCTCGCCCAAGAGGCGTGGGTGCGCGTCATGCGCTCGCCCCCCGACCCGGAGCGCGATCCGAAGCCCTGGCTGCGCCGCGTCCTCAAGAACCTGGCGATCAATCGCCATCGGGGTGAGACGCGGCGCGCGAAGCGGGAGACCGCGCAGCGCGAGGAGCGGCCCCAGCGCTCGCCGGTCGAGCTCGTCGCGGAGGCGGAGCAGCACAAGCGGCTCGTCGGCCTCGTGCTCGATCTCGAGGAGCCGTTCAAGACGGCGCTCGTGCTGCGCTTCTACGAGGGTCTCGGTCCCCAGGCGATCTCCGAGCGCCTGGGGATCCCGGTCGGCACGGTCCACTCGCGCATCGCGCGGGCGATGGCGCGCTTGAAGCAGCGGCTCGACGACGAGGAGCAAGGCGATCGACGCAAGTGGATCGCGGCGTTCCTCCCGTTGGCCGGCTTGAAGCGCGCCGCCCCTGCCGCGGCCGCGGGAGCCACCACCACCTCGCTCGTCGGGATCCTCCTCATGACACTCACGAAGCCCAAGGTTGCCCTTCTCACCGTTCTCCTCCTCGGCAGTCTCGTCGGCGGCGGGCTATGGCTCGCTGCGGACTCCGACGGCGACGGCTCGACCACGACGTTGGTTGACGACGACACATACCGGGGCCCCGAGCTCAGCACACGCGGCACGGAGCTCACGGCCAAGGCGACGGCGGTCGATGCGCCAGACGCCGAGACGTCCACACCTGCCCAGTCGTCGGTCGCGCTGCGCGGCCGCGTCTTCGACGCCCGTCACGAGCCCGTGAAGGGCGCAGCGGTATTCGTCCTGCCGGGTGCTGCGCCGGGTGTGAGTAGGGATGAGATCCGCCTGCCGCGCTTCGGACTCGCCATGACGGACGCGGACGGCGCCTTCGCGATGCGTATCGGCGAGGTGCGCGAGCCGCGCCTGATCGCCTGGCACAGCGGCTACCTCCCCGCGTCCGTCCTGCTCTCCGAGGTCCAAGCCGAGCAGCCGATCACGCTGACCCTCTCCGACCCGCGCGAGCTGAAGGTCCGCGTGCAGGCGCCTGGCGGTACGTGGCCCGTGGGGCTCACAGTCCATGTCGCCTCGGCGTTCCCCGACGCACACTCCTACAGCTGGGACGCCACGCGCCAATACTGGTGGGGTGATGTCGAGGCCACCGAGGAGGAACTCGAAGCCACGCAGGTACTGCGCGTCGCCACACGCATGCCGCTGGAGGTCGACGTCAATGAGCCCAAGGGCTGGGTTGCGATCCCGCGGCATGCGGGCTTGAAGGCCGACGCCACGGAGCACACGATCAGGCTCGTGCGCTCTGCGCAGCTGACGGTGAACATGCTCGACGCGGCGACCGGGGCCGCTCCCGCCGCCGGGAAGCGCATGGCGCTCGTATTCGAGCGCGCGGACGATGAGTCGATGGCGGTCAATCGCAGTCAGCCGGTCGGGAAGGGCTCCTATGTGGCGAAGTCGGGCCTCGCTCCCGGCCTCCACACCCTCTACCTCAATGTGACGGGCTACGAGCCCTACCGTGCCCAGGTGCGGATCGATCACGTGGGTGCTCACGTCGAGCACACGGCACGGCTGGAGCTGCGTAGCGGCGCCAAGGCTGCGGGCCGCGTCGTGCTACGGATCGTGGACGGCGAGAAGGCGCCCGCCGCGCTACGCCGGCTCGCCGACTCCCGAGCGAAGCCCGGCCTCGCGCACAGCTACCAGGTGCTCCTGCGCAAGCAGGGCGAGGCCACCTGGGACAGCGTGATCGAGCGCGAACTCGAGGATGGCACGGTCAGCCTCCGTTCGGACTTCACACTGGCCCAGACGCCCGGCCTCGAGGCCGGCGTCTACGACCTCTACGTGGCCAAGCGAGATACCGGTACAGCCGCCTTCCTGCAGGGCGTGCGCGTCTTCGCGGACCAGGACAACGAGATCGACGTGCGGCTCGTGCCCGGCACGTTGATCCGTCTGGGCGACCTGATCGAGCTCGACGTCGAGCACGAGAACATCCAGTTCACGTCCGCCGCGACGGGTGTGCTGCCTGCCGTCGCCTGGTATCCCGACGGCACGTGGTCCGTCACGGAGAAGGAGGGCGTCGGCTACCTGCTGCGCGTTCCCGTAGAGCCGCTGGTCCTCGGCCCGTTCCCCTCCGCGGAGGTCGAAGTCACCATCACGCCCAAGGCCGGCAAGGTCCAGGTCAAGCGTGTCCGGGGCGCCAGCGAAGTCCAGCGCTAGAGGGCTCCCGCCGGGCTGCGCGCCGTCCGGCCCGTCTCATTCGGCTCCACGCGCCACCCTGGCTCTGGTCATTGTGCAAGGTGTTGGTATGTCTTCATGGGTCGGGTGGCTCTTCCGGCGTTCCGATCTACCCTGCGGATGTGGAGGAAGGACGTCCGGCGGTCACTCGCCAGGAGGTCCCCGTGCAGCGCAGCGCCATCGTCTTCGGAGCCCTGCTCCTCGCCACCGTCCTCGCAGCGTGCGGCGGCGGTTCGGGCAGTCCCGCCGACGTCCCCACAGGTCCGAACCTCAAGATCTACGTGACGGACGCGCCGTTCCCCTCCGACCTCGTGGAGTCGGCCAGCGTGGAGATCAACGAGGTCCGCGTCCGCGAGAAGGACCTGGGCTGGCAGACCGTGTTCACCGGTTCCGCCGTCATCGACCTCGTGCCGCTGACCGGTGGGGTGTCTGCCCTGCTCGTCGAGGCGGAGCTACCCCCCGGCGTCTACGAAGAGGTACGCCTGATCGTCGAAGCGGGCGAGGTCGTCCTCTCGCCTGAAGCCGTCGTGCGCGGCGACTCGCACACCTTCAACACGGCCAACGGCGGGCTCTTCTACCCGAGCGGTGCCCAGACCGGCATCAAGGTGAAGCTCGACACGGACATCACCGTCGTCGGACAGCTGACCTCGGATCTGACGCTGGACTTCGCGCTCGACAAGAACTTCGTCTTCAACGGCCCGATGTCGCACGCCCCCGGGGTGAGTCGCGTCATCTTCACCCCCGTCGTGCGCGCGGTGAACAGCAGCACCGCCGGAAGCGTCGAGCTGCTGGTGCTCTCCGACAACGCCACGCCCGGCGACGGCACCGATGACGAAGGCGTAGCAGGCGCAACCGTCCGCGCGCTCGACGCCGCCGATGCTGAGATCGCCACGGGCCTGACCGATGCCGACGGACTCATCATCCTGCAGCTGCCCGCCGGTACGTACACCATCGAGGTCGAGGCAGAGAACCACGAGACGCTGACCAGCGGCGACGTGGTCGTGCCCGCGGCAAACCTGATCGATCTCGGGCCGATCCTGCTTGCCGCCACGGGCGGCGAGGTCACGGGCACGGTCATGAGCGACGGCGCGACGCCCGGCGACGATGCGGACGACGTCGTGCTCGCGGGCGCCACGATCAGCGCCACCCTCCAGGGCAGCACGAATCCGCCGGTCGTGACGACGACCGGCGAGAGCGGCGGCTTCCGCTTCGAGGACCTCGCCCCCGGAACCTACGACCTGGCCATCACGGCGGCGGGCTTTGCCGACGGGGCCGTTGCGGACGTCGTCCCCACCCTCGGTGGCACGGGTGTCCTCGTGAGCCTCGTTGCCTACACACGGACGCTGACCGGTACGGTGACCGATGGCGCGGCGGTCCCCGCTGCACTCTCCGGCGTCCAGGTGACGGCGACGAACGCCGCCGGCGTCGCGCTCCCCTCGACGACGACCGGAGCGGGGGGGACGTACAGTCTCGTGCTCCCGACCGGCAGCTACACGGTCCTGTTCGCCGCCGCGGCGCCGAGCACCGACACCAACACGCTGTCGGTCACGGTCGTGGGTACGGATCCGGTGAGCGATCAGGCGCTCGACACGACGGTTCCGGCTGCTCCCTAGGCTTCACTCTCGGCGCGCTTGGCGATGCGCCGCAGCATGCCCGCGAAGACGAGCCAGTGGAGCGGACTGATGCCGTACCAGTAGAGGCGTCCGAAGACCCCGCGCGGGTCGAAGACGGCCGTCTGGTGGATGCGCGTGCCAGTGCCGTCCGGTTCGACCGTGAACTCGAGCCAGGCGCGGCCGGGTACCTTCATCTCGGCGCGGAGCAGCAGGCGGTGATCGGGTTCGTAGGCCTCGACACGCCAGAAGTCGAGCGGTTCGCCGACGCGCACGTGCTCCGGATCGCGCCGCCCGCGCCGCATGCCGGGGCCGCCAACCAGCAGGTCCACGAACCCGCGTAGGCGCCATAGCCACGTCGCGAAGTACCAGCCGCGCTTGCCGCCAATGCGGCGGATGGGGGCGAAGGCGCGCGCCGCATCGACGGAGACCACGCGGGAGCGTGAGTCCATGAGACGCGTGCCAAGGCGTGAACGATCGATCTTCGCTACGTCACCGGCCGACGACACGGCATCACACCAGCGTGTTTCTGCGACGGACTCCTGCTCCTTGTGCAGCACGCGCGCGATCGAGGCGCTCACGCTCGCAGGCTCGATATCCGGGAAGCGCTCCCGCGCGCGTGTGTTCGTGACGATCGTCGGGTTCCGGATGCTGTTGATCAGCTTGCGGCCCACGCGGGCGTAGACCGGGGTCACCAAGCCCAGCCAGAGGCTCGAGAGCCGCGGCGTGAGGAACGGCACACTGAGGAAGAAGCGCCGGAGGCCGCGTTGCCGCGCGTACTCCTTCATCAACTCACCGTAGGAGCAGGCGTCCGCGCCGCCGACCTCGTAGACGCCCCCTTCGCCTTGCGGCAGGTCGAGCGCGGCGAGCAGGTACTCCACCACGTCGGAGACGAGGATGGGCTGCGCGCGCACGCGCACCCAGCGTGGCGTGATCATCACGGGCAGCCGCTCGGTGAGGGCGCGGATCATCTCGAAGGACAGGCTCCCACTGCCGATCACGATCGAAGCGCGGAACTCGACGACGGGCACCCCCGTCTCTCCGAGCACACGACCGACCTCGTGCCGGCTGCGGAGATGCCGCGAGAGGCTCGCCGAGCTGTCGCCCAGGCCGCCTAGGTAGACGATGCGCTTGACACCCGCCGCGTGCGCCTCGGCGGCGAAGTTCTCAGCCGCTTCGCGGTCCTTGGCCTCGAACTCCTCCTTGGATCCCATGGAGTGGATCATGTAGTAGGCGCTCTCGACGCCCTGCAGCGCGGCAGCAAGGCTCGCCCGATCGAACACGTCGCCTTGGACGATCTCTGTGGTGTCTGCCGTGTGCGTCCCGAGGCTCTCCGGCGTGCGCGCCATGCAGCGCACCGTCTCACCGCGCGCTTCGAGGGCGTTCAGCAGCCGCCCGCCGACATAGCCGGTTGCGCCGGTGAGGAGGATCCGTCCATGGCCGGTGGTGCTCAGAAGAGCCTCCCGCTGGTGTCGTCGCGGCCGTAGCGCTCCAAGTATCCCTTCAGGTTCAGCTTGCGGCGCGCACTGTCGGAGCTCATGTAGCGCACCGTGCCGAACACGGGGCGCTCGGGGCCCCAGGCCCGATCGTGGCGGCCCAGGCACCACAGGATGCCGGAGTAGCTGTTCGGGTCGCGGCCGTCCAGCGCGTACTTGTCGTTCAGGTGGATCATGACTGCCAGCGCCTCTTCGGGCGAGGTCGTCCACTCGAGGATCTTCTTGCCCCAGAGCATCCGCAGGTAGTTGTGGATCACGCCCTCCCGGACGAGTTGGCGCTGCGCGGCATTCCAGATCTCGTCATGCGTGCGTGCGCCCTCGAGTTCGTCGAGCTCATAGAGGTAGGGGCGTTCGTCGGAGCTGTGCTTGGCCAGCGTCGCCTGGGCGAAGTCGGGCAGCGAGCGCAAGGAGGCGTAGTCCTCCGGAAGGTGTACGCAGGTGTTCACGCCCAGCTCGCGCCAGGTGACGACCTGGTCCATGAAGGCCTCGGCGCCCTCGTCCATGCCCCACCAGCCGGCGCGCTTGCCGTCGGCGACGGGCGCGACAGCGTCGGGGCTCCACGCCTGGCTTCTGGCGACGGCGGCCAGGACCTCGTGCGCGCCCACGTGTCCGAAGTGCAGGTACGGCGAGAGCCCGCTCGACATGTCCTGGGCGGGGTCGTTGCGGCCCTCGGCGTAATGCGGGAGTCTCTCGCGCACGAAGCGCTTCAGGCGTGCGCGTCCTGCCTTGGATCCACCGACCAGCTCGGTGGCGACGACGCTCTGATCGATCGGCAGGCCGCCCAGCTCCTTCGCGCTGGGCCAGCGCTCGAGGATCGCGCGCGGCACGCTGGCCGCGGGCCTGCCGGCGAGGGCGCGCAGCGGATCCGCAGCCGGCACGCGGCGCAGGTGCTCAGGCAGCGTCTTCTGGAGATGCCGGCGGAAGGAGTAGGCCGTCGTGAAGCGTCGCTCCGTGGAGCGGAAGGGCAGTAGCCCGCAGCCGTCGACGGCCTCCATGGCGGTCGAGACCTTGCGCGCGGCGGCCGCGGTCATGCGCGGTACGTGGAAGACGGGCTGGTCGTCCGTGATGACGACGCACGCCTGCTCGGCGAGCGCCCGCAGCAGCCCCTTGCCGGCACCCCGCGTGGGCTCGACGTAGCGCAGGTAGCGAACGCCGTGGCGCCGCGCCTCGGCTGCGTTGGCATCCATGCCTTGCGTCACGAAGGTGTGGATGCGTGCGCTGGCGTGCTCGTAGTCCGCACGCAGGGCTTCGAACAGCAGCAGGGGCTTGCCGAGCGCATGGGCGTGCTCGACGGCGCGGTCCAGCGCGAAGCTGTGGCGCAGGCGGCGCTGCGCGATCATCCAGTAGAGGACGTAGCGGCCTTGCGGATCGGGAGCCCGGTCATCGAGCAGGCGGATACGGGCGGTCGGGACGGCGCGCATGGGGTAGGGGATCCGTCGGGGCCGTCAGGGGTACATGGAGGGTGACGCGTTTGCCCCCCCCGTGGGTTTCACCCTACCGCGGCCAAGGTCAGGCGGTGAGCGCTGCGAGGACGCGCTCGATCTGCTCGAGCGGCACGGACGGGAACGTCGCGATCCGGATGCACGAGCCCTTGAGCGGCCCGTAGCCCGAGCCAATCGCGAAACCGGCCGCCTCTGCGCGGGCCGTCCAAGCCGCAGGCTCGTCCACCCGCAGGCAGTGGGTCGTGAGCGAGCGCCACGCGGGATCGCGGACGTAGAACGCCTCGTCGGGCATGGCCCCCGCGATGGCAGCCGCCTTGGCCCTGGTCGCCGCGTCGACGGCATCCAGATCCCAGCGCGCCATCTGCCGGCCCAGCAGCGCGATGCCCAGCACGTTGGGCGTCTCCGGCGTCTGGCCCGTCGTGAGCTTCTCGATCAGGGCGGGTAGATCCTGCCAGCCGGCGACCTGCCGGTCCGCTCCGATCTCCCGGGCGCGCTCCACGGCTCGCGGGCCTGCGATCACGAAGCCCAGCCCGGCGGGGAGGCCGAGGCACTTCTGCACCGATCCGAACCACAGGTCACCGAGCGTCCAGTCCATCACCATCCCGCCGACGCTCGACGTGATGTCGATTGCCAGCAGCGCCTCCGGTCGGCGTGCACGTAGCGCAGCCAGCTCCGTCCATGGCCAGGCCTCGCCGGTGCTCGTCTCGTTGTGCGTGACGGCGACCAACTCGGTCTCCGGGGGGACGTCCACCTCGCGCCACGCCGGCGGCAGCTGGAAGTCCCCCGCCGCACGGGTGGCCTTGCGCCCTACCTCGGTCGCCGTCTTCGCGAAGCGGTCCGCGAACGCTCCCTGCACGATGTGCAGCGAGCGGGCACGCACGCAGTTGCGCAGGATCAGCTCCATGCCGGCCGTAGCCGAAGGCTGGAAGCAGATGCCGTAGTCGTCCGGGATGCGCAGCGCTGCGCGCATGGCCTCCACGGCGCCGCCCACCTCGGCCCTCACACGAGGTCCACGGTGGCTCGCGCTGAGCAGGCCGCTGCCCGCGATGTCGACCAGGTCCCGGGCAACCTCGCCCGAGACTTCGGAGGGGCCGATGTTGAGGCTGATCTGCTTCATCGCGCCCACCTAGTAGAGGATCCGCGCGCGGAGCGTGCCCTGGATGTCCCGCAGCACGGGCAGGACCGACTCCGCTTCGATCTCGTCCACGTCGGTCACGACGTAGCCCACCTCGCCCAGCGTCTGTAGATGCTGGCCCTGGATGTTCGTGTCGTGCGCGGAGAAGACGTCGTTGATCTGGGCCAGCACGCCCGGCTCGTTGCGGTGGATGTGCAGCACGCGGTGGCAGCCCTCGTGGGCTGCGAGATTCAGCTGTGGGAAGTTGACCGCGGCCGTCGTCGTGCCGCTGTCGCTGTAGGCGATCAGCTTCGAGGCGACATCGACGGCGATGGCTTCCTGGGCCTCCTGCGTCGAGCCGCCGACGTGCGGCGTCAGGATCACGTTCTGCAGCCCGCGGAGAGGGCTCGCGAACTCCTCGCCGGCACTCTTCAGCTCGTAGCCCTCGCG
>JAHEIK010000091.1 GCA_024639415.1 Planctomycetota bacterium | reverse complement strand
GCGTGTCGTGCTCTCGCTGAACAGCACGCGGGCGTCGTCCTTCGTGGATCCCTTCACCCGGCGCAGGTCCAGCTGCATGCCGTGCTCTGAAGCAAACGCCATCTCGGCAGCGGCGACGGCGAGGCCGCCCTCGGATGGGTCGTGCGCGGCACGCACCCAGCCCTTGCGCACGGCTTGGGATACGGCCTTCATCACCTTCGGAGCGTTCGCAGGCACCTGGGGTGCGTTGCGACCCACGCGCCCCTTCATGCGGTACCAGTGGCTGCCGCCGAGTTCGTCGTGGGTGAGCCCGACCACGTACATCGGATTGCCGGGCGTCTTCAGGTCGGACGTGCAGGTCTTGCGCACGTCCGCGATGACGCCGATCGCAGAGATCAGGAGCGTGGGGGGGACGCTGATGAGTTCGCCGTCGTCCGTGCGGAACTCGTTGTTGAGCGAGTCCTTGCCGGAGATGAACGGCGTGCTGAAGAGCAGCGCCGCGTCGCGGCAGCCTTCGCAGGCGCGCACGATCGTCCCCAGGGTCGAGGGGCGGTTGCAGTTGCCCCAGGTGAAGTTGTCCAGAATGGCGACGCGCGTGGGATCCGCGCCGACGGCCACCGCATTACGCATGGCCTCATCGACGGCGGCCATGGCCATCGCATACGGATCGATGTCGCCGTAGGCGGGGTTGATGCCGTTGCTGAGTACGATGCCGCGGTTGCTGCCGAGTTTGGGGGCGATGACAGCCGCGTCGCCCGGGCCGTCCTTGGGGCCGCCGAGCGGGCGCACGACCGCGCCGGCCTGTACTTCGTGGTCGTACTGCCGGATGACCCACTCCTTCGAGCCGATCTGCGGCATCGCCAGGAGGCCGAGGACATCCTTGTCATAGCGCTTCTTCGGCTTCCAGGTGGGTTCCTTGTCACCGCCGGTGACGAAGGTCGCCTCGCGCGTGACGCGCGGCAGGCCGTCGTGCAGGAACGCCATGTCCATGTCGCAGACGACCGTCTTGCCATGGCGGACCGTAAGGCGCTTGTCCCCGGTGAACTCTCCGAGCACGAACGACTCGACGTCCTCCGCATCGCACAGGGCCTTGAAGATGGGCCACTTCTTCGGCGGGATGGCAGCGACCATGCGCTCCTGCGCCTCGCTGATCCAGATCTCGAACGCGTCGAGCCCCTCGTACTTCAGCGGGGCCTGCGCTACGTCGACGTTCGCGCCGACGTGCTCGCCCATCTCGCCGACGGCGCTGCTGAAGCCGCCCGCACCGCAGTCGGTGACCGCCGTGAAGAGGCGCTTGTCGCGCGCCTGGATGAGGATGTCGAGCACCTTCTTCTCGGTGATCGGGTCGCCGATCTGCACGGCGCCCGACGACACCGTCTCGCTCTCCGAGTGCAGCTCGACCGAGGAGAACGTGGCGCCGTGAATGCCGTCACGGCCCGTCTTGCCGCCGAAGGCGACCACGAGATCGCCCGGGCGTGCACGCTTGGCCACGAACTGCTTGGGGATCAGGCCGACGCAGCCCGCGTAGACGACCGGATTGCCCACGTAGCGCTCGTCGAACAGCAGTGCACCGTTCACGGTCGGGATGCCCATGCGGTTGCCGTAGTCACGGACGCCCGCGACGACGCCCTTCAGCACGCGTCGCGGATGCATGGAGCCCTTGGGGACGTCCTCACGCGGCATGTCGGGCGGGCCGAAGCAGAACACATCCGTGTTGGCGATCGGGCGCGCCCCCTTGCCCGTGCCGAGGATGTCGCGGATGACGCCGCCGATGCCCGTGCCGGCGCCGCCATAGGGCTCGATGGCACTGGGGTGGTTGTGCGTCTCGACCTTCATGCAGACGCCTTCGTCGCCGTCGAAGTCGATGACGCCGGCGTTGTCCTCGAAGACGCTCCAGCACCAGTCCTTGTCGAGCACGTTCGTGGCGTGGAAGACCGTCTCCTTCAGGAGGTTCTCGAAGCGGCGCTCACCGCGCTCGTCCTTCATCTCCACGGTGCCTGCGAGCGTCTTGTGCTTGCAGTGCTCGGACCACGTCTGGGCGAGCGTCTCGAGCTCGACGTCCGTCGGCTCACGTCCGATGTTCCGGAACTCGTCGCGGATGGTCTCCATCTCCAGCTTCGTGAGCGAGAGCCCCATCTGGAAGCTGAGGGTGACCAGCGCCTTGCCTTCCATGCGCCGGATGGGCACGGTGCGACGGCGGATGCGCCGCTTGGACGGCCGCGGGAAGACGAACGACCGGACGCGCCCGAGGACCACATCCTCGATCACGTCGTTGCCGAGTGCCTTGCGTGCCGCAGTCAGCACCTTCTTCTCCGAGGCTTTCGTCCAGATGAGGTAGGTGCGGGCGCTCTGGACGTCGCGGACGTCCAGGCCGATGCCGGTCAGGGCGATGCGCGCGCTTTCCGCCTCCGGGTTGGTGACGCCGGCCTTGCGCAGGACGGTGACCATGCGCAGCGGCCCGCCGGGGCCGCGCGGCAGTTCCAGGTCCTGGCGCACCGCGTACACCTCCTGCACCGGGTCTGCGAGCACCTCGGTTGCGGCGCGCTCCACTGCCTCCGGGGCGAGGCGCCCGCGCAGGAAGAACGTCTTGAGCACCCGTACGTCGCGGATGCCTGCCAGCCCGGCGTCGGCCAGATTGCCGCGGGCTTCGAGCCCCGCGGGGTCGAGCGATCCGGGCTTCAGGCCGATCTCGATGCGGAATACGGGACGGGTGGGGCGGGCAGGGCCCTCCGGGGCCCGCCCGGACGAGGAGGCGTTCTTGGTTGCAGACGGCATGGCCGAGATCTTCGCGCCTGCGGGCGACGGGAGGACTGCGTATTCGGTGATTCGGGGATAGAGCGTCCTTATCGCCGGGTCCGCCGCAGGGGCTGGGCTATCATGTTGCGCTGCCTGGAAGATCCAGGAGGGAGCGTCGATGGCGGCTACGAACAACCCCAAGCCGGGTACGGGTGGGTCCCCCAAGGGGACCGGCTCTGCATCCGACGGCCTCACGGCTTCGCTGCCGTTCGAGCGCCCCATCTTCGAACTCGAGCGCAAGATCGAGGAGTTGAGGGGCATCCCGGACGTCAGCCTCAACGGCGAGCTGAAGCCGCTCGAGCGCAAGCGCGACCGCCTGCTGGCCGAGATCTTCGGCAGCCTGACGCCGTGGCAGACCGTCGAGGTCGCCCGGCACCCGCGCCGTCCCCAGTTCAGCGACTACATCGGCGGCATCTGCGACGAGTTCCTCGAGCTACACGGTGATCGGCTCTTCGGCGAGGACAAGGCCATCGCTACGGGCCTCGCTCGCATCGAGGACCGCCGCTTCCTGATCATCGGCCACCGCAAGGGGCGCGACACCCGCGAGAAGCTCGCCTGCAACTTCGGCTGCGCCCACCCCGAGGGCTACCGCAAGGCCCTGCATAAGATGAAGCTCGCCGAGCGCTTCGGGCTCCCGATCGTCACGCTCATCAACACCCCCGGCGCCTACCCGGGCGTCGGCGCGGAGGAACGCGGGCAGGCCTGGGCCATCGCCGAGAGCATCCTGGAGATGTGCAGTCTCAAGGTCCCCACGATCTGCATCGTGATCGGCGAGGGTGGCAGCGGCGGTGCCCTGGGCATCGGCGTCGGCGACCGCGTCTTCATGCTCGAGCACGCCTACTACTCGGTCATCTCGCCGGAGGGCTGCGCCAGCATCCTGTGGCACGACGGCAGCCGGCGGGAAGAGGCTGCGGAGGCCCTGCGCCTGACGAGCAAGGACCTGACCAAGCTCGGCGTCGTGGACGGGGTCATCCCCGAGCCGCTCGGCGGCGCCCACCGCGAGCCGGACACGATGATCGGCACGATGAAGGATTGGATCGTCCGGACGCTCGACGAGCTGACCGCGATGGATCCCGAGGAGCGCCTCGCCAAGCGCTACGAGCGCCTGCGCGCCCTGGGCAACGACCTGGAGCCCCTGCCGGAGCCCTCCAGGGCGGAGCTGCCCGCGGGTGACGTCGAGGCGGCGACGCCGAAATCGAAGGGCAAGGGAGCGACCGGCAAGAAGGCCGGCGGCAAGAAGGCCAAGGCAGGTAGCGCCAAGAAGGCCGACCCCAAGGGCAAGAAGGCCTCGAAGTAGCCGCTTCGCACGCGGTTCCCCGCGCCAACGCGACCGCTCCCGAGTGCGTACAATTCGAGCTCGCCCTGCTGCGACCGGAGGCCTGCTGATGCGATTGCTGCGACTGGTCCTGCCCATCGCGATCCTGAGCCTCGCGCTGTCGGGGCAGGCCGCCGACGCGGACGACGCACCCGCGGAGGGCGCCAAGGCGCCCGCCAAGGTGATCTGGCTGTACGAGAAGGGTGGTACCTCGCGCGGGCTCGACGTCACGCACATGGATCCCGCCGTGCGTGCGGCGCTGGACGTCCAGATGCGGGACCAGGGCTGGGTGCGTGCGCAGGTCGCTCCCAAGGATGCGCGCCCCAAGCCCGCACCGAAGGCGGCTCCGAAGGCGGTGCCGAAGGCCGCCCCGCAGGCCGGGCGCACGCCCAAGGACGTCGAGAGCGACATCGCCGAGTTGATCCGCCGCGGCGGCAAGCTGCCCAAGGGCTGGCGCCCCGCCGGCGAAGGTCCGGGGCCCTTCGGCTCGACGGAGTTCGGATCGCCGCCCCGGATCGTGCTCGACGACGACTACAGCAGCGCGCTCGCGCGCCTCGTACTCGCCTACCTCCGGGTCGAGAAGGACCCCGTGAAGGGGCCCCTCTACCGCTCGGTCTTGCGGCGCCTGGCGCAGCAGACTCTCGACGGGCAGGACGCGCGCCCCCTGTTCGCGGAGCGCTCGCTGGGCCACGAGCTGTTGCGCGGCGCGGAAGGCGATCCCACGACGGCGCCGATCTACGCCGAGATCCTGAAGATCCTCGGCCGGGAGGCCGCGCCCCTCGTCGCCCCGCCCGCCCCCAAGCCGCCCTTCGAGGGGCCGTTCGCGGGAGTGCCCACGAGCCTCGGGGGCGCCTCCGTGGGGTACGGGATCAACGCCGGTGTGCGTGGCGTGCGGTGGCTTGCGCTCCGTTCGGTGCCGAAGAACTCCACGGCCCATGCCGCGGGGCTCCGCGCAGGCGACCGGATCGTCAGGATCGACGGCAAGCCGGTCGATGCGGCCGGAATGCGCCGGGCAGTCAAGGCCTTCGAAGAGGGGGGCCAACTCACGCTCGACGTCGTGCGTAGGAATGACAAGCGGGAGACATTGAACCTCCTGCTCGAAAAGGAGTAGATGCCATGCGCAGGATCGCCATCGTAGCCCTGCTGGGCTTCGTGCTTCCGGCAAGCGCCGCCATCGTGTTTGCCGACGACGAGAAGAAGGCCCCCGCCGCCGGCCCCGCGAGCGGCGTCATCGAGAAGCTCGTGCAGCAGCTCGGAGCCGACGATTTCCGCAGCCGTGAGCAGGCCAGCCGCAAGCTCGCCGCCCACGGTGAGAAGGCCCGAGGGGCCCTGGAGAAGGCGGCGCGCGAGAGCGAGAGCCCTGAGGTTCGCTGGCGCGCGAAGCAACTCCTGCAGCGCCTGAAGGGCGCCGCCGAGAGGCCGCTGGGCGCTGAGGACGACACGTCCGAGCCCGGCGCGCGTCCGGACGTCACCGAGTTCGACAAGCTCCTCGATCGCGTCCGCAGGGAAATGGACGAGTTCATGCAGCGCAAGCCGCGCGGCGGCCTCCTCGACGTGCCGCTCGCGTCCGGGAAGCTCGAGGCGCCCGGCCTCGTGCTCGAGCGCCTCTTCGGCGGCACGATCACGCTACGCGTGAAGCGCAAGGCGGAAGCCGGCCCCGAGGTGGAGGACGTCTACCGCGGTCACGACCTCGCCGACATCCTGGCCCGCCATCCCGAGCTGGCGAAGCATCCCGGCATGGCTGAGCTCAAGCGCAAGGAAGCCGAGCATGCGTGGCCCGGCTTCGACGATTTCTTCAAGCAGCTGCGACCCGGTGCCCGCTCACGTGTCGAGCTGTTCCCGGGCGGCAGCGGCTTCTCCATGAGCAGCACGAGCCAGGGCGTCCAGATCAAGCAGGACGCCGACGGCGTGACCGTCACGATTCGCGAGAAGGGTGAGGACGGCAAGGAGAAGACGATCGAACTCAAGGGGAAGACCCTGGATGAGATCAAGCGCAAGCACCCCGAGCACGCAGCGAAGCTCGGCCGCGTCGGCTTCAGTTTCCGCGTCGCACCGCCCGACTTCTTCTGGCCGGGCATGCCGCGCCGCCGGCTGGATCCGCTGCGGCCGCGTACGTCCTCGCCGCGCTCGGTCGAGGGCAAGGTCGTCTTCGGCCTGGAGCTCGACGACGTGAGCGACGTCCTCGCCAGCCACATCGGGCTGCGGGCGGGTCAGGGGGCGCTGGTCTACAACGTCGTGCCCGGCACACAGGCTGCCGACATGGGATTGCGCCGTGGTGACGTGATCATCAAGGTGAACGGACAGGACGTGGCCAAGAGCAGCGCCGGCACCTTGCTGAGCAAGGCCGGGGCCGATCGCTCGGCGCTCGTGCTCGAGCTGATCCGTCGCGGCAAGCGGATGACGCTGGAGCGGTAGGGCGACAGGGTCGGGCAACGACTCCGTCCGCCTGCGGCGTCCCTCGCGATGCCCCTACGGGATCCCGGAGTCCGCACGGCAATCCCGGAGGCCTGTAGGGGCATCCCGATCCCTCGCGCAGCGAGGGTGAGTGGTTGCCCGACCCGTTCGTTCTCGCGAGCCCCGTAAGGCACCACGGCGTTACGGCTACGCACGCGAGCTGGCGCAGCGTGCATGGGGCGGCCGAAGCCCCGGTGGGCCCCGTGCGACCGCAGGTCGCATGGGAGAGCAACGACTCGCTCCGCCTGCGGCGTCCCTCGCGATGCCCCTACACTGCCTCCTATGCCGAACTCCTCCATTCATCGGAAGCTGCGCTGGATCGTCGGGATCGGCGCACTCCTCGGTCTGCTCGCCTACGGGGCGTACTGGGTCGATCAGTCGTGGCCCTACCAGCACTTCCGGACGGTGCAGAAGGGCGCCTTCTACCGTTCGGCCCAGTTGAGCGAAGCCGACTTCGTCGAGTGCATCGAGGACTACGGCATCAAGACGGTCATCAACCTGCGCACCGAAGAGGAGCGCAGCCGCGGCAGCGGCACCTGGTACGACGAGGAACAGCGCGCGATCCGGCGCACGGGGATCCAGCACGTCGACGTCCCGCTGCCCGAAGGGCGGCCGCCGACGCCGGAGCAAGTCCTGCAGCTGCTGCGCGTCCTGGATGATCCTGCCAACCGGCCGGTCTTGATCCACTGCGAGAAGGGCACGATCCGCAGCGCCGCGGTCGAGGGCCTGTTCCGGTGTGAGTACCTCGGCGAGACCGGGGCCGAGGCCTACGAGCGGATCGAGACGTGGGGGCGCGACCTCGATGCGGACTATCCCATCATCGCCAACTTCATCAAGCGCTACGTTGCACGGCGTCAGGCGGAGCGCTGAGCCCGGCCTTCTCGAGGACGCGCCGCGTACCCGGTTGCTGTGCTTCCGGAAGCTGCTTCCACGCCGCCCACAGCGCCCGATCGTCCAGCCAGCCGGCTTGGTGCACGATCTCGACGAGTGCTCCGAGAGAACAGGCAAGGGGGCCGAAGCGTTCGCGGAGCGGTGCGCTCTCGCAGCGCGTACCCGCCGGCAGGTCCAGGCGTGCGTCGATGAGCAGGCGTCGGGGTGCGGACGGGCCTTCGAGCAGATCCCGCTGCGTCAGCTGCGTCAGACCTTCCTGCGCGGTGACGATCGCGAGGTCTGCCTGCTCCAGGCCCGTGTAGCGGACCTGCGTGGGGGACAGGATCAGCTCGGCCAGCGAGAAGCCCTTGCCCTGCGTGACCGGATTGTCCGTGCGGAGCGTGGCGCCAAGTCCAGCCGTCGCCGCCGCGGTGGCTACGAACTTGGCCGCCGACTGCGCGCGCTCGCCTGCCCGCCCTGCGAGCAGGATGCGGACGGTCTCCTGCAGCCCCGACCACGCAGGTCGTGGCTCCAAGCGCTTGCCGAACAGATCTTCCGGCGCCACGCCGGAGGAGTCTCTCGTCGGCGCAACGCGGGGGGGGCGATCGTGGATCACGCCCATGGCGAGCCCACCCTCCGCACCCATGGCAGTGAGCGTCTTGCCGGTCACCCCGCCGATGCGCGCGGCAAAGGTCGGGCACAGCTCCAGCGCCTCGATGCAGGCGAAGCCGGGCCGGCGGATGCCTTCCGCCACCAGCGTAGCGAGATCCCTGCCCGGAGCGCGCGTGCGGGCGAAGTAGCCGCAGCCCGCGCCGCCCAGCACGTGTGCCAGATCGAGCGGCGGAATGCCGACCCCGTGCGGCGTGGTCGTGGTGCGCAGGCCTTGAGGGGTGAAGCCCGAGTGCTGGCCGCCCGTCATGCCGTAGATCAGGTTGTTGTGCACGATCACCGTGACGTCGACATCGAGCTGTGCAGCATGGACCAGGTGCAGCAGGCCGATCGTTGCGCCACCATCGCCTACCAGGACGATCGGCTTCAGCGGGCCGTCCTCGGTCACCGTGCCCGCCAGCTGCATGCCGGCAGCCAGGGCAGCGGCCCGGCCGTGCAGGGCGTGCACGGTATGCAACTCCGGGAACTGGGCGTCGGCCAGTCCGACGCAGCCGATGTCCGTGACGAGTGCGATGCGGTGGGGGAGGACGTCAGCAGTCTGGAGCGCCGCGTCGAGTGCTTCGAGGACGTGCGGATGACCGCAGCCCTTGCAGTAGGGCGTGCCGTTCGACGTGTCGAGGAAGGCCTTCATGCGAGCACCGCCTCTCGGATGTCGGTCGGCGACACCATGCGGCCCAACGTGTTCACCTGCCGGACGTCTACGTCGCCCAACAGCGGTTTGAGCAGCCCGGCGTAGAGGCCCGTTGCGTTCTCCTCGGCGATGACCACACGGTCCATGCCCTGCGCCGCCTTGGCGAGCGCACGCGCCGGCACGGGGAACAGCGACAGGACCTCGAGCAGGTCCACGGGGTGCTCCGAATCCGCGAGCTCGTGCGCGACCTGGCGGCACGCGCGAGCGCTGATGCCGTAGCCGACCAGGAGCGTCCGCGCGCCGGGCTCACAGCGCAGACGTACGCGCTCGAGATCGGCCGCTCGTGCGGTGACCTTCGCCGCGAGGTGCTGCAGCTGCCGCAGCGTGCCAGGGTCGTTCTTCCGCAGCCGGCCCATCTCGTCGTGCGCCGATCCCGTGGTCGTCACCTTGTGCCTGCCGCCCACAGGCGCGAACGCCGGCACGTCGTGCAGTTTCTCGATGCCGTAGGGTCGGAAGGGAGCGTCCGCCGCCGCGGGCCGGCGATCCTCCACGATGGCAGGGGCCAGCGTGTCCACGTCGATCGTCTCGACCGTCTTGCTCGTCTCCTTGTCCGTGAGGAGCACCACCGGCGTGCGTAGCCGCTCGGCCCAACGGAAGGCCTCGATCGTCAGCTCGTAGCAGTCGCGCGCGTCGACCGGAGAGAGGACGGGGATCGGGTAGCCGCCCGACGTCGCGTGGCCGACGAGCAGCACGTCGCCCTGCGCCCCTTGCGTCGCACCCCCGGTGGCCGGACCGAGGCGCTGGGATACGGCGATCACGACGGGGGTCTCCGTCATGAGCGCGTACTGCACGGTCTCGATCATGAGCGCCCAGCCGGGGCCCGAGGTCGCCGTCATCGAGCGCGCTCCGGCGAGGGACGCGCCGACGGCGTAGGAGAGTGCGGAGATCTCGTCGGGCGCACCCACCGCCACACCTCCGCGGTCCGGCAGCACCCGCATCATCTCGGCGTAGACCTCGGATGCTGGTGTGATGGGGTAGCCGCTGAAGAAGTTGCAGCCCGCTGCCATCGCTCCACGAGCGATCATGGCGTTGCCGGCTGACAGGACCACACGAGACGCAGTGTGCGACGTGGTAGCCATGCGGTTGTGCCTCACACGGCGGGGGGCGCGACCCTGCCGACGGACCTGTCGGGAGCATACCGCTGGCCGCTGGGAGCCCAGGAACTATCCGGTTCAGGCTGAAAATCCGCCCCACACGCAAGGCGTCCGTCCGGCGGCTAGGCGTGCTGGAAGGCCGCGAAGGTGGTTTCGTGCAGCACCTTGTCCATGGCTTCGCGGACCACCACGAACTTGTCGTGGAGCGGGCACGGCTCGCCCTCGCCACACTGCCCACCGCCGAACGGGCAGGCGTTCTCGTTGTCGGTGCGTTCGAAGAGGCGGAACACGTCGTAGAGCAGGATCTCGGACGGTGGCCGCGCGAGGGTGAAGCCGCCGCCGGGGCCGCGCGAGCCGTTCACGATGCCGCCCTGGGCCAGCGTCGTGAGGATCTTGGATAGGAACGGGGCCTGCAGCCCCCGAGCCTCGGCGATCGCGGCCGCCGAGAGGAGCGTTTCGCCTCGGTCATAGATCTCGGCGAGGAGGCCCACGGCGGCGATCGCGGTCTCTGTGGCCTTGCCGTACATGGTGGAGCGGGCTCCTAGGTGGCCTGCGGGTCGGCCGCATGCTCTGTGTCGTCGTCGGCGGCGATCTCGGTCGTCTCGGACGCGGCTCCGATGGTGCCGCGCATGACCGGAATGGCAACCTTCAGGGCGATCGAGAAGACGATGAGGCCGAAGGCCCAGATGCCGGCCATCACCTTCCACTCCAGCAGGCTCGGAGCATATTCGACGATCTCGTGCAGCGTGCTTGGGATGAAGCCCGGCACGATGAGCCCCATGCCCTTCTCGATCCAGATGCCGACGAAGGCCAGTACGCATGCGGTGACCAGGACGCGCTTGCGGCGCAGGGCGTCGGGGTGCAGGAACAGCACGGCGGCGATGACCGTGAAGGCGATCGAGGTCCACATCCACGGCACGAGTCCCGTGGCGCCGTGCAGACCGAAGAAGAGATAGCGGACCGAGCCGGTGTGTGCGCCGCCCGTGTAGAACTCCGTGAAGACCTCCGAGATCACCATCAGGATGTTGATCAGGATGGTCACGCGGATGATGCGCGTCAGCGTGTGAATGGGACCGTCCG
>JAHEIK010000485.1 GCA_024639415.1 Planctomycetota bacterium | reverse complement strand
GAACACGATCCTGCCCCTGCTCGAGGACGATGATGCGAACGTGCGGCGCGAGGCTGCGCGGGCCCTGGGCAAGGCCGGCAAGAGCAACCCCCAGGCGTCGGAGGGCCTGATGAAGGCGCTCTCCGACGGTGATGCACGGGTGATCGCCGCTGCGGCCGTGGCCCTGGGCGGCATCGGTGGACGCTCGGATCACGAGGGCAAGGCCTTGGCCGACCTGCTTTTCGCGCACCAGACAGGTGTGCGCTCTTCGGCGGTGTACGGCTTGGGGCTGATGGGCGAAGAGGCCTCGCCCTACTTGGAGCGCATCGAGGACCTGATGGAGCACGACGGCAAGCACGCCGTCCGCATCCAGGCTGCCCGTGCCCACTACCGGATCGTGGGGGACGCGGAGGAGGCGCTGCCGACGCTCGTCAGGGCGGTCCAATCGGAAGACCCGACCACCTGCCGCGAAGCGGCGCGCGCACTGGGTGAGATCGGGCCTGAGGCCAGGGCCTGTGTCCCGCATCTGGACAAGGCCCTGGAGCACTGCGGCACCAACGACGGCCTGCGCAAGGTGCTGGAGGGTGCCCTCGAAGCCGTCCGAGGCGAGTGAGCGTGTTCCTCAAGCGCTGTCCTCGGGACAGCCAAGCGCGGTCCTGGGGACCGGGGCGGGTAGAATCCCGCCCATGCCCAGCCCCGAGTCCCTGCGCCGCCTTGCCACCCTCACCAAGAAGGTGCGCGACGATCTCCGCAACGGCGGTATGGGTGTGAACTTCCGCTACCTGTTCCGCAGCACGGCGATCCTCGCGCGCGTCGTCGAGATCCTCGCGGATCAGGTCGCCTCCGAGGCGGAGGCGCGTCAGGCCGAAGAGGCGGCCGCCGAGGCCGAGGCGCTGAAGGCCGCGGCGATCCAGGCCGAGGCAGGCAAGGCCCCCGTGGTGGAGTCCACCGACCGCGAAGCGCGAGACTAGGTGGCTGCGCCCAGCGCCGTCTTCACGGCGATTCGCAGGGCGTCGATGCCGAACGGCTTCTGGATGACCTCGACGATCCGCGGGTGGTCCAGCCGCTCGCTCGCGTAGCCGCTGACCACGATCGCGGGGCACGCGGGCCCTCCCAGCGCCGCCTCGACGCTCTCGAGGATCGCCTCGGCACCACCGCCGGGCATGTTGACGTCCAGGATCATCAGCTCCGGACGGAACTCCGCGTAGCCAGCGATGGCCTCACGCGAGTCGGCGAAGCTGCGCACGTCGTGCGAGTCCAGCTTGCAGGTCGACTCGATGACGTCACGAATCGCGGATTCGTCGTCGGCTACGAGAACGCGTGCCATGGGTTGGGGCTGCCTCTCCGCGGCGGGACGGCCTGCCCCGCGCACGGCAAAGGGTATGCCCCCGATGGGCCCCTGACTACTTCGGCGCCGTCAACGCGGGGGGCGCTCGGGCGGGCGCAGATGGTCGAGCAGCGGCGCGACGTCCGGCATCTCGCGCCCGAGCGTGGCGCGCACCTCGGGATCGGGCCATGGGTCCTTGTAGGGCCGGCGCGAGATGAGCGCGTCGTAGCGATCGGCCAGCGCGAGGATGATGCCGGCCCGCCGCATCCAGGCCGGCAACTCCCTGCGCCGATCGCCGCCGCCGTCCTTGCGCTCCCGGCGACGCTCCGTGCCCGAGCGGGGGTAGGAAACGTGCGGACCCTGCAGCTCGTGGTGCAGCGGAGCGATGCGATGGGCGTCGGGGAAGGCCTCGAGCCCACGCAGATGGTCGACCGCTGCGGCGGGGTGGCGCCGGATCTCCAGCCGCTCCGCCTCGTCGAGCGGCCCGGGCTTGCGGACGACGTCCGGATCCACGCTGATCTTGCCCAGGTCGTGCAGCATCGAAGCCACGGCCAGCTCGCGCAACTGCGCGGGACTGAAGCCGTCGGCGCGGGCGAAGACGAGTGCGAAGCGCGCCACGCGCAGGCAGTGTCGGTACGTGCTGCCGTCGAACGTCTTGAGCCTGTTCATGAGCGGCCGCAGGTCGGGGCGGGCGAGGAGCTCAGCCAGCATGCGACGGGCCTCAAGCATGCGACGTCTCCGCTGCCCCCGATGCGAGCAGCGTGTCCAGGGCGCGCCGATTCGCGCGGGGGAAAGGATAGCGGTCGAGGTCACGCACGGGCACGAAGCGTGGACTCTCGCAGCCCAGCGCTTGCGGCGCACCGTCCGGCGCGTCGCAGTGGAAGAGGTGCAGGGTGATGCGGAAGTGGCTGTAAGCGTGATCGAGCGCCATGAACGGCGCGCGGAGCGTCACGCGCAGCCCCGTCTCCTCCTCGACCTCGCGGACGCAGGCCTCCTCCAGTGACTCGTCGGGACGACGCTTGCCGCCGGGGAACTCCCAGAGCCCCCCCAGCAGGCCGTCCGCCGGCCGACGGGCGATGAGCAGCTTGCCGGTCCGCCAGACCAGACCGGCCGCGATGTCGTAGTGCGGTGTCGCCTTGCGGGCAGGCTTGAGGGGCAGGCTCTCCGCATCCCCCGCAGCGTGGGCCGCGCAGTCCCGGCGCAGCGGGCACGCGGGACAGCGGGGCCGCCTAGGCGCGCAGAGCGTCGCGCCTAGCTCCATGACGGCCTGGTTCCAGTCCCCGGCCCGGCGCGGTGCGAGGAGCCGCTCAGCCGCCTCGCCGATGCGACCGCGGGCCGCAGCCTTCGTCACGTCGCCGTGCTCACCCAGGAAACGGGCGAGAACCCGCAGGACGTTGCCGTCGACCACGGCTGCCGGGACGCCGAAGGCGATGCTGGCCACGGCGGCCGCCGTGTAGGCGCCGAGACCGGGGAGTGCGCGCAGTTCAGCGACCGTCGCAGGCAGGCTGTCGCGGCCGGCCGCGCGCAGTGCCCGCGCGGCTTGGTGCATGCTCCGCGCTCGCCGGTAGTAGCCGAGTCCCTCCCAGGCCTTGAGCACACTCTGCTCGCGCGCCCGGGCCAGCGTCGCCAGGTCCGGGAAGCGGTCGAGGAACAACTGCCAGCGCTCGCGCACGGTCTCGACGCGCGTCTGCTGGAGCATCACCTCGGACACCCAGATGGCATACGGGTCGTCCGTGCGGCGCCACGGCAGATCGCGCCTGTGGTGGTCGTAGTGGCGGAGCAGATTGCGCCGGCTGCGCCGGACGACGTGCGGATCGAGTGCGGTCATGGGCTGGGAGGGCGAGCCTATACGGGATCCGCCAAGCGTGGCTCGAGCCAAAACGGGCCGCGGCCGGGCTGGAAGGCCCGGCCGCTGTACCGCTCGGTCGACTCCGAGGCGGCTGCTCTCCAGAGCTACGTCGTCCGTCGAGGTGGATCTACCTGCAGGGATCGAAGAGCGTCGGGACCGCGCAGCTGCCGCCGGGGCAGCAGTCGTCCAGACTCGGAATGCCGCAGTTGCCACCGACGCAGCCAGCGTCGACGACGGGCGGG
>JAHEIK010000484.1 GCA_024639415.1 Planctomycetota bacterium | reverse complement strand
CCGCGCCGCGGGCGGCCTCGTCCACTTCGATGACGTAGACGTACAGAAGCGGCGGGGTCGCGTCGCGCTGGAGCGCCACCCAGAGGTTGCCGACGGGCGCACCGCCGGCCCGGAGGATGCGGAAGAAGCGGTGGTTCGGTGTCAGGCGGCCGTCCGGCAGCAGGCCCGCGATCTGCCGGGTCGCCGCCGTCTGCGCCTGCTCGAGCGGCACGTCCAAGGCACGCGCCATCTCGCGTGCGTACATGGGCACAGTGACGTCCATGTACGCCGCGTACTCCTCATCGTCGAGATCGACGAGACGGATGTCCTCGTTCGTCATGCCGGAGCCTCCGGCTGCGACCAGTCGGTGTGCGGCGCGCGGTTCTTCACCAGCCAGTCGAAGAGCAAGCCGCCATACGTGCGCGGGCGCATGCCGTGCGCTTCGAAGAAGCCGCGCAGTTCGCGATGCAGCGCGGGCAGGTGGTACATGGGGACGCGCGGGAAGTAGTGATGCTCGATGTGGTAGTTCGACCACAGGAAGATGCGGTCCCAGAGCAGCGGGCTCGGCCGCATCACGCTGCCCCAGTGCGCCGGGTCTTCGGGGTCGATGTCGTAGTGCTGGCCGAGACGGTTCAGCGTGAACGCCACGGGGAATACGGCGAAGACAGGCAGCAGGTGCAGCTTGAGCGCCGCGGCCCAGCCCAGCTGCCACCACAGCAGCGCAGGAATGGCCAGGTGGAGCAGGATCGCGGCCCTGCGCTCCCATGCGATGCGCCGCCTCAAGGCGTCCGGGTAGCCCCGCGCCGCCCGGCGCGCTGCGCGGAAGTAGATCGGAAACAGCGCGGCCGTGAGGTAGAGCGCCTTGTAGCTGCGCTTGACGATCTTGGGCGTCAGGTAGTGACGCTTCGGGTCGGCGTCGTCCGTGCCGAGATGGTCGTGGTGGTCCAGATGCCAGCGGCGGAACTGCGAGAACGACAGTCCGGACGGCAAGGCGTAGACGTGGCCGAGCACGCGGTGCCAGAGGCTCTCCCGCCTGGAGACGACGACTTCGTGCACGACCTCGTGCACCAGCACGGTGAAGTCGAAGATCACGAAGCCGATGACGATCGAGGCCGGGATCCACGCGTACCAGAGCGCGCCGTGCTCCAAGACCAGCCACACCGCGGCAGCCAGCAGCACGAGCTGGCGTAGCACGGTCAAGGCGTGCCGCCACGGCACGATCCGGTGCAGCGCGCGCAGGCGCTCCGTGGGCACAGCGGCAGCGAGTTCGCTGCGGAAGGCCTGCGCTGCTTGGTCCCACGGTGTGCTCACGGGGGACAATGGTAGGGGCGAACCGGCGCTTTGGCCGCCCTACGGGCCGCGCGGGTTGCCGCAGAAGCGTCGGCCCAGCAGCCGGAGCGTCGTGATGGCCGTCTGCATGACCTTCATCTTCGAGGCGCCCTGCTTGAGGTCGTAGCGCAGCAGCAGCGGCACCTCCTCGATGCGCCGCGCCTTGCGCCGCAGCTTCAGCAGCAGGTCGACCATCACCGAGAAGCCCTTCTGGTTCAGGAAGTGCTCCCCGTAGCGGTGCGTGCCCCAGCGCAGGAGCCCAACCCGGTAGCAGCGGTAGCCGCAGGTGTAGTCGCGGGCGCACGGAAACAGCACGCGCAGCAGCCACGACGCCGCCTGGCTGACGAAGGTGCGGAAGGCGTCGAGCCCATGGATCTCGGCCCCCGGCTGGAAGCGCGAGGCGATCACCAGGTCGGCGCCCGCCTCGGCCTTGGCGACCATGCCGGGCATCAGGTGCGTCGGGTGGGTGTTGTCGGCATCGAGCGCCACCAGGAGGTCGTCGTCCGTGCCGTGCTCGAGCACGTGGAGGATGCCCGTGCGCATCGCGGCGCCCAGACCCTGGTTCGGGTCGTGGACGATCACCTCCGTGTCGAGCCCGCTCACGGAGCGTGCGGCTGCCGCCGTGTCGTCGCTGCTGCCGTCGTCGACCACCACGACCTTGCACGCGGGCGCTTCCCCCGGCCACTCGGCCAGCGTCGTGCGCAGACCCTCGAGCAGCGGGGGCATGTTGTCGGCCTCGTTGTAGGCCGGGAGCAGCACCCACAGCACGGGCTCAGGCCCCTGTGCCGGGTGCCCCGGGCACCCAGGGAGCGACGACCTCGCCGGCGAGATGCGCTGCGATGCGCTCCGCCGCGTGCCCGTCGCCGAAGAGGTACTGCTCACCGCCCATGGCGGCCCGCGCCGACGCGTCCCCGAGGAGGCGCGCCGCCTCGGCTTCGATCAGCGCGCGATCGGTGCCCACCAGGATGCCCGCGCCCGCGTCCACGACCTCCGGCCGCTCCGTGACCTCCCGCAGGATCAACAAGGGGCGTCCGAGCGTCGGCGCCTCCTCCTGCAGCCCACCGCTGTCGGAGATCACGAGCTCGCAGCGGTCGAGCAGCCAGGCCAGCTCGCCGTAGTGCACCGGCTCGATGAGCGCGAGGTTCGGCGCCGTCAGGATCTCGTGCGCCGGCTCTTGGACCTGGGGATTGAGGTGCACGGGGTAGACGAAGGTGACGTCCGGGTGGGCCTGGGCTGAGGCCTGAAGCGCGGCGAAGACCTCGCGGATCGGCGCGCCGAACGACTCCCGCCGGTGGCAGGTGACCAGCACCAGCCGCTCCACGGCGCCGAAGCGCTCGCGCACCGGCAGATCCAGCTCGCCCAGGCGCGCCCGCAGGCCGAGCAGCGCGTCGATGGCCGTGTTGCCCGAGACCAGCGTGCGCTCCGCCGGCACGCCCTCGGAGGTGAGGTGCTGCGCCGCGCCCGGCGTCGGGGGGTAGAGATGCGTGGCGAGGCGATCGATCACCACGCGGTTCATCTCCTCCGGGAAGGGGGCGTCCATCCGTCCGGAGCGCAGGCCGGCCTCGATGTGGGCGACCGGGATCTCGAGCTGGAAGGCGGCGAGCGCTGAGGCCATGGCCGTCGTCGTGTCGCCCTGGACCACGATCTCGTCCGCGCCGGCCTCCTCGAGCACCCCGGTCATGCGGGTGAGGACGCGCGCGGTGAGCTCGTTCAGGGTCTGGCCCGGCTGCATGAGGTCGAGATCGACGTCCGGCACGAGGCCGAACAGTCCCAGGACCTGGTCCAACATGCCCCGGTGCTGACCCGTGGCGCAGACCACACAGCGGAAATCGTCCGGGCGCGCGCGGAGCGCGTCCACGACGGGGGCCATCTTGATGGCCTCCGGGCGTGTCCCAAAGCTGACGACGATGGTCTTCATGCGGCCCTGCCGGGTAGGGCGCTCACCATACGGGCGTCCGCTCCAAACGCCGCTATGCTGCCTGCCCCAGGTCGATTCACGGCCGCCGCCGTGTACCGTTCGGGTTGAGCGCCATGAATGTTCCTGACACCACAGCCGAGGACCTCGCGATCGACCACCCGGTCGGGTTCTGGCGCCGCGT
>JAHEIK010000090.1 GCA_024639415.1 Planctomycetota bacterium | reverse complement strand
GGGGTGTCGAAGCGCAATGGTCTCCCGGCCCGTTCGTCATCGGGAGAGCCCGGCGCCAGGGCGCCCAGCGACCGCCCTACCGCAGCAGGACCCAGCCGCTCGCCTTGCCCTCGCGACCGCCGATCACCGCCCGTACGCGCCAGCGCAGGCGCTTCTGCTTGCGCGGATCGAGGCGCTCGATCTCGAGCAACACCGCAGTCTTGCGCGACGTCTTGCGCGCACTCGCGATCCAGCGGTCCTCGGCACCCTCTTCCTCGACCTCGAGGATGTAGGCCTCCGCACCCTTCACGCCGCGCCAGGTGAAGCCCACCGGAACCGCGTCCTCCTTGGGGAGGACGGTGTTCACGCTCGGCGAGACCGGCGCGGGCACGCCGCCCTTCAGCGGGCCGGGCGCCAGGGGCGCCGGCGTGCCGTCCTTCGGCGCGTCCTTCACCGTGCCCCCTTGCAGCGGCCCCATGGGCGGCTGCGCGGGAGCATCATCGTCGGGCTCCGCCGCATCCGGGGCGGCGGTCGGGTCGGGCGGGCCGATCCAGATGCGGACGAGTCCGCCCTTGGGGACCTTGCCGCCCTCCATGGGCATCTGGTCCACGACGCGTCCGGCCAGACCGCGCTTGGCCTGTTCCTCGCGCGGCTTGAGGCCCAAGGCGCCGAGGATGCGGCGAGCCTGGAGCACCGTGCGATCGAGCAGGTTCGGCACCTCGACGTTGGCCAGGTACACCTCGGGCGCGCCGGGACGCTCTCCGTCGAAGTCGCCGCCGGCGGTGACGATCACCTTGATCATGCCCGCGGGCGGGCGCTTGGTGCGCGCCTTGGGGAACTGCTCCAGCACGCGCCCGATCGGATGGCCGGGCACGCGCTCGACGTGCAGCTTCATGTCTGCCGCACGAGCCAGTTGCTCGGCCTCGGCGAGATCGAGCCCCGTCATCGGCGGCACGACGTTCGGATCGGCCTTGGGCGCGACGCGCGGCGCGTCGGGCGAGCCGTCGGCGACCTTCGGCGCGGGCGACGTGTCGTCGCCCGGCACGGGCAAGCGCGACGGTGGATCGCGGCGCGGCGTGTTGTCGTCCCTCGGCGCAGGAACAGGATCCTTCGGCGCGGGAGCCTGCGGCTTGGGCTGCGGATCGCTCAGCTCGCGTACGCCGGGCGGCAGCTCCGGTCCGTCGCGCACGGCCGCCACGACGAGGTGGATCGGCGTGCCGAGCGGCTTGCTCTCGGTGAAGGACGGCGCCTGCATGAAGACGAACCCGACGGGGTAACGCACCTTCCACGCACGGAGGATGCGGGCACGAGACACCTCGTAGACCTTGCCCACCGTGAAGCCGGCGGCCTCGACGCGGCGCTTCGCCTCGGCCGTGCGCAGCCGGCGGACGTCGGGGATGCGCGCACTGCGCGGCGCGCCGCCGCGTGCCCAGGCCGTCGCCGGGACGACCAGGAGCAGCGCGCAACACACGAGCACAAGGCGCAGCCGGAAGCGGACTCGAATACCTGCCATGGGAGCAGTCTACGCCTGCTCCAGCCGCCCGTCGCGGAGGAAGAGGATGCGATCGGCGTCCTCCAGCATGCCCGGATCGTGCGTGACGACCACCAGCCCGGCCTCCTGGGTCTGGGCCCGGAGCGCGTCCATCACGGCGTGGCCCGTGGGCTGGTCGAGATTCGCCGTGGGCTCATCGGCCAGCACGAGGTCGGGCGCCGCGGCCAGCGCACGCAGCAGGCTTGCTCGCTGACGTTCGCCGCCCGAGAGGCGATGCGGGCGCTCGCCCAGCATCGCGGTCATGCCCACGGCCTCGGCCAGACGCTCCATCCGCTCCGCGGCCGCGGGATCCGTGGCATGGCCGAGCGCGTTCTCGCGGACGTCGAGGTACGGCACGAGGAACGGCTCCTGGAACAGGAAGCCCACGTGGCGCCGCCGCAAGTGCGCGCTGCGATCGGGCTTGCGCGGCAGGATCCGCCCCAGCAGCTCGACCTGCCCCGAGGTCGGCGCCCGCAATCCCGCGAGGAGGAACAGCAGGCTCGACTTGCCTGACCCCGACGGTCCTACGAGCCCCACGAACTCCCCGCGGCGTACCTCGAGCGAGACGCGGTCCACCGCGCATACGCGCCGCGTGCCGTCGAGGTACTCGAGCGACACGTCGCCGGCCTTGAGCAGGAGGTCGCTCATTCCGCCCCCCTGCGCTGGATCACCGCCACGGGGTCCATGCGCTGCAGCCGGCGCCCGAGCGCCACAGCGCCGGTCAAGGTGCTCAGCACCGGCACGCACAGCGAGAACAGCAGCGGGCGCATGTCTACGACGCTCATCAGGATGCCGCGTGGGTCCAGCCAGAGACTGCGGTAGAGCGCCACGCCGCCGAGGCCGAGCGCGAGGCCCACGGCCCAGGCCGCGATCGCCACCACGGCGGTCTCGATGGCGAGCTTGCGCACGAGCCGCCAGCGCTGGTGACCGAGGGCGAGGTAGAGACCGAACTCGTCGACCCGCACCTGGAACGCGATCACGTTCAGCAGCGAGATCACCAGGGCGACGACGATGCCGACCGAGAACGTGATGAAGCCGATGATCAGGGGCAGGTTCGCGAGCATGCTAGCAATCCGGCCCTCCATGTACGTGACGTCGATGACGTCGAAAGCCGCCTCCTCCTCGCCAAGGCGCTCGGCGTGCTTCGCCGCGCGTAGGTACTCGTCGCTCGCGGTCTTGCCGCCCTCCTTGGCGTAGATGACCTGGAACGGTGGCACGCGCGCGAGCACGAACAGCGGCTCCGAGGCGTAGGCATGGTCGGCGAGCCCGATGCGCGCCTCGCCTCCCAGCACGCCCACGAGCGTGAAGCGCCCGGGCGCCGCATCCTGGGGATCGACCAGCTTGCCGAACTGATCGCCGATCTTCAGCCCACGCGCACGCACGACGGCCTCGTGCAACACTGCACCGTCGGAGCCGGGCTCGGGCATGGCCCCGTCGATCAAGCGGCTGCCGACCTTCTGCAGGAACTGCGCCCAGAAGGTCTCGGGCAGGGCGATCATCGGCGCGACGCCCTCGCCCACGATCATGGGCATGCGCAGCCAGAGCATCTTGGCCTCGACGCGGGCGCTCTGCTGCGGGTTCGCATCGAGCAAGGCGAGGAGCTCGTCGGTGAAGCCCTTGCGCACCCGCGGCCTGACGATGGTGAAGACCTCGAGCGGCCGGATGTTGGCCCGCGCCGTGGCCTCGAAGGCGTTCGTCGGCGTGATGATCAGGACGAGCAGGCACGTCACGAGTGCCTGGATCGCGAACACGGGCCCGATGCGCCGCGGGTTGCGGAGCAGGTAGGTCCACGGCGAGAGCGCGCGTGTCAGAGGCGGTCGGGTGCCAGGCAAGGCGCCATCCTACGAGCCGACTCAGGCAAGGGAGATGGCGAGCAGGGTCTGGTCGTCGGCCTGCGGACGGTTGCCGGTGAACTCGGCGACGGCCGCCAGCAGGCCGTGGACCAGCGCCTTCGGATCGCTGGCGGTCGCCTTCAGCGTGGCGTGCACGCGGTCGTCGCCGAAGCGCTCGCCGCCGGCACCGACGGCGTCCCCGGGTCCGTCGCTGAGCACGACGAGCGCCTCCCCCGGGGCCAGCGTGCGCCGGGCGGCCTCGTAGCGCGTGCCGGACATGATGCCGAGCGGCATCCCGATGGGCTCGAGCCACTCCGTGAGGGTCCCGTCCGCACCACGAATCAGCGGCGCGAGGTGGCCCGCGTTGCCGTACTCGATCTCGCCCGTGGAGGGATCGAGCACGCCGTAGAACATCGTCACGAACATGCCGCGGGTCGCACGCTCGGCGACGATGTCGTTCACCTGCGAGAGCGTCTCGGCCACGTCGTCGCGGTAGAGCGCCTGGTAGCGCACGTCCGACATCAGCCGCGCGCCGAAGAGCGCACCGGGCACGCCCTTGCCGGACACGTCACCGACGAGGAAGCCGACACGTCCGCCCGGCAAGCTGATCACATCGTAGAAGTCGCCGCCTACCTCGAGAGCCGCAACACTCGCGACGGACCCACGCACGCCCTCCTTGGCAGGAAAGGTGCTCGGCAGGAAGGTCTTCTGGATGTCCGAAGCGATCTCGAGCTGCGCAGCCATGCGGTCGCGCTCCATCTCGGCCTGCTGCAGCCGGATGCGGTCCACGGTCGCCGCGGCCTGGGCGGCGAACGCTTCGATGAGCGGGACGTCGCTCTCGGTGAAGCGCCGCGTGATCGCGTTGCTGTCCACGTAGATGACGCCGATGACGCCGTGCGCCGTCTTGAGCGGGACGCAGAGGATGGTCCGCAGCGAGAGGCTCACGATGCTCATGCGCGCGTTGTAGGCATCGGACGCCGCAGCATCGTCGATGAGGCGCGTCTCGCCGCTGGCCGCCACCTCCTCGATCACACCGCTGCTGACGCGGAACTTCTGCTCTTCGAGCGGCTGGCCCTTCTTGTCGCGAGCGATGGCGAACTGCATCTCGCCGTCCTCGCCACGCAGCATGACGAACCCGCGGTCCGCTGCGACGAGCGACACCAGGCTGTCGACGATGGTGCTCAGCACCGCGTCCTGATCGACCTCGGCGTTGATGCGCCGCGTGATCTCGAGCAGACTCTGCATCACCTCGAGATCGAGGGTGTCGGGCTGTGCTCCGCCTGCGGCGTCGTCGGCCATCGGCTCTCTCCATGCTGGCGCGCACGCCGCGCGCCGGGGCCGATCCTACCCGGTCGCGTCCGTGGCGTGCGGGTGGATCCCCAGCTCGTCCCTCAGGAGGCGACTCACGTCGTCGTGCAGGAACGGCTTGGCGAGCACCCGCGTGCCCTCGGGCAGCCGGGTCGTCTCGGGCACACCGGCCAGGCCCGTGGTGATGACGATGCGCGGCGCGTTCGACGTCTCGTGGATCTTCCAGGCCAGCTCGGCACCCTTCGCATCGGGCAAGCGGTGGTCGAGGAACACGACCCGTACGTCACCGGCATGTTCCTGAAGCTGCTGCTCCGCCTCCGCGGCAGTTCCTGCGGTCACGACGGTGTAGCCGTCCATCTCGAGGAAGGAGCGCGTGACGTCGCGCATGCCGGGATCGTCGTGAACAAGCAACACGTCGACGGACCGGTCGCTGTCGTCCACGGCCTCGGAGGCGCCATCCAGCGCACGCGCCCCTTCGACATCCACCTCACACGGGAGCCAGATGGTGAAGGCGGCACCGCGCTCGTCGCCATCCACCTGCACACGCCCGCCGTAGCGCTCGGCCAGCGAGCGCACGACCCACAGACCGAGGCCGCTACGCTCGGTGGGCTGCGTCGTGAAGTACGGATCGAAGATGCGCTCGCGCATGTCCTCGGGGATGCCGGGCCCCGTGTCCCGGACGCGCACGGCGGCGTAGCGCCCCGGCGCGAGATGCCCGTCGTCCACAGCGGTGATGCGACAGCCCCAGGTCTGGACCTCGATGCGACCGCCAGCCGGCATGGCCTGCGCTGCGTTGATGCACAGGTTCGCAAGCGCCTGGTTCATCTCGTCGATGCCGAGCGGCGACGGCGGCACGCCTGTCCCGAGCTTGACGTGGAACTCGATCTGGCGCTCGAGGGTGTCGGCGAGGAGCTCGCGCACCGCCTGGACGGACTCATTCAGATCGGAGACGTCGGCCGCGCGACGCTCCTCGCGGGCGAAATCCAGCAGCCGATCGGCAAGCGTCCGCGCGCGGCCCAGCGTGCTGAGGGCGAGATCGAGGTGCCGCAGCGCCTTGGGATCCACCCCGTGCATGTTCATCTTGGCCAGCTCGACGTAGCCCAGGATCACGCCCAGGACGTTGTTGAAGTCGTGGGCGATCCCCCCCGCCAGGCGCCCGAGGCTCTCCAAGCGCTGGGCACGTCGCACCTGCTCGGGGCTGCGCGCACCGGCAGGCTGCAGGTGGCCCGCGCGATCGGGATCTTCGGGAGGCCGGAGCTCGGCGTCGGGGCTCATCCACCCAAGATCGCCCATCCGGGCGCTCCCGGCAACCTCCGACGTGTGGTCAGGGGCAGGAAGCGCCGCCAGGCGGCTCGGGCTGGACGATGTACCGGGAGTCCTCGCGGGTAGGCTGCGGCGCGATGAGCAACGCGCCGAGCATCGCAGGGCGGGACGTGGTCACCTTGGACACGTTCAGCGAGGAGGAGATCCGCGCCGTCATCGAGCGTGCGCGGGGGCTGAAAGCCGACGGCTACAGCTCGACCATGCGGGGACGCTCCCTGGCGATGGTGTTCTTCGACCCGTCGCTGCGCACACGCGCCTCGTTCGCGATCGCCTTCTCCACGCTCGGCGGGACCGTGATCGACCTGGTGGCGGGCCGCGATCTATGGCAGCTGGAGATGCGCGAAGGCGCCGTCATGGACGATCTCGCGGACGAGCACGTTCGCGACGCGGCGAGGGTGCTCTCCGAGTACGCCGACGTGATCGCCATCCGGGCCCTCGCGCGTGAGGGCGACTGGGCCCAGGAGCGCCGCGACCGGGTCATCGTGTCCTTCCAGAAGCACGCGCAGGTACCGATCTTCAACATGGAGTCCGTGCTCGATCACCCCTGCCAGGCCTGGGGTGACGCGCTCACGCTGGAGGAGGAGTTCGGGGAGCTGCGGGGACGCAAGCTCACGCTCGCGTGGACCTACCACCCCAAGGCGCGGCCGCTCGCCGTACCCCACGGGGTGAGCACGATGGCCTGCAAGCTGGGCATGGACCTGACCGTTTGCCACCCGGAGGGCTACACGCTCGACGCGCGTGTACAGCAGTCACTGCAGCACACGGCGGCGCACTCGGGCGGCTCGGTCCGCACCGTGTCGTCCCTCGAGGAGGCCGTCTCCGGTGCGGACGTCGTCTACGGCGCGTCCTGGGGCAGCATCGACCGCCACGGCAATGCGGAGCGCGAAGCCGCCCTGCGGGGAAAGCACAAGGATCGCAGACTCACCACGCAGCTGATGTCCGCAACCAACGGCGCGCGCTTCATGCACGCCATGCCGATCCGGCGTAACGTCGAGGTCGACGACGCCGTCGTCGACGCGCCGGGCAGCTTGGTCGTCCGGCAGGCGGGCAACCGCCTGCACATCCAGCGCGCCCTCTTCCAGGAGGTCCTCGGAGTCCAATGAGCGCGTTGCCTTCCCATCCGCCCGACGGCCGGCCCCTGAGCTGGCGCGTTGGCATGCTGATCGGCGCGGCCCTCCTGGGCGGCGTGGGGTACGCGGTGCTGCGCTGGCCGCAGATCATCGAGTGGTGCGTCAGTGGAGTGTTCTTCGCGCTGGCGGCGTTCCTGGCGGTGTCGGCGCTCCTGGCCCGCGGGCGGCGGCGCTAGCCCCGCCGGATTTCCGCCCCGAGGGTCATCGCGGCTGGGTACCTTGGCCGCCCCTGGGAAAGGACGTTGCAGCGTCATGGCCGACAAAGAGAACAAGCTTCCGGAGAACGCGGCCGGCCGCTTCTACGTGGACGACCAGTGCATCGACTGCGATGCCTGCCGTGAGACGGCGCCCGACTACTTCCGCCGCAACGACGATCGCGGCTATTCCTACGTTCATGCGCAGCCCACCTCGGACGACGACGTCGAGCTGTGCCGCGAGGCGATGGAAGGCTGCCCCGTCGAGGCCATCGGCGACGACGGCGAGTAACGCGGCTGCGCCGCGTTACGGGTAGGGGCGCGCTGCATGCGCGCCCGAGGACGAGCCCCTACACCCGGACTTACCACGTAGGGGTGGGCCGAAGTGCCCACCCCGACACGGGATGAACCCGAGTCCGGACCTACGGCGCGGCGGATGCGGAAAGCGCAGGCGTGCGGCGCCTTGTGACGAACGCCGGCAAGCCCCCACGTCCGGACCTACCACGTAGGGGTGGGCCGACGTGCCCACCCCGCAACGCCACATCGCCAAACGCCGGTGTGGGGCGGCAGCCGCGCAAGGAGGGGCGAGGCGTGGCGTGGTCTGCCACGCGAGTCTCGTCACGACGCCGCCCGGCGCCGCAACCACGCCGGCGTTACCGCTTCTTCTTGAGCTCGGCGGCCTGCTGCGCCTGCTCGGCGGCGGTCTTCTCGACGGCCTTGACCTGCGCGTCGACCTCGGCCTTGTTCTTGCCCAGCCACTTGCGGGCTTCGATGCCGCCGCTGAACTGCTCGCCCGTCAGGTCGAACATGACCTCGAGGACGACCGGGCCGATGTCGCGCATGCTCTTCGCCGACCGCTTGCCCTTCTTCTTGTTCTTGGCTTCCGCGGCCTTGCCGAGCTTCTCGGCCATCTTCTGGTCGTGGTCCCCGGCCGTGCCGGTGTCATAGGTCACGTTGACGCCGTCCCAGCTCGCGCCCTTCTCGAGCTTCAGCGCCTTCATGAGCTTCACGATCTCTTCGATGAAGCGGGCGTCCTTCAGCGCGGCGACCGTCACGAGCGCGTTCTTCACGACCGCGTACTCGTGGTGCTTGATCAGCGCCGCAAGCTGCGGCTTGGCTCCGAGGAAGCGCAGCTTCTTGATCGCCTCCAAGCTCGCCATCACGAAGGTGGTGTCCTTGCTGTGCCGCTTCATGGCATCCAGCACGGCCTTGCCGGCGTAGCCGGGAATGCGACGCTGGCTGCCGAGCGCGAGCACGGCGCCCGTGCGCAGGTCTGCATTGCGGTTCTTGGTGGCCTTGTGCAGCGCGTCGACGACCTTGGGGTGCTGGACCTTGGCGAGCGTCGTGAGAGCCCACGCCTGGGCGCCGACCTTCTCCTCGCCGCGCAGCCCCTTCGCCTTGAACTCCGTCTTGAAGATCTTCAGCGCCTCGGCCGCTTCCTCGTCGGAGGCGAGCGGCGGGATCTTCTCTTCCGCCTTCTTCGCGTCGGCGGGCCCCTTCGGCTGCTCCTCGGCACCGACGCCGCCGATCGTGCCGACGTCGAACACGACGATACCGAACACCAAGGCTGCGCCAAGTGCGAGGAAGAGACTGCTGGTTGCGAGGAGACGGCGGGCCATGGCGGACCTCCGGAACAAGGGATCACTCGCAGGGTACCACCCCCCGCACGGCGCCGGGTTACTTGACGTAGTTGCGGTACACCGCGCCCGTCTCCCGGGCGATGGTCTCCAGCATGCCGTAGGGGTGCGTCTCGATCCCCACCGTGTGGATGGGAACCATCCGCAGGCGGGCTTTCAACGCGATCGCCGCCCCCACCACATCGGCGTCCTTCAGGTCGCCGACGGTGGGCATGTTGCACGTCACGAAGACGATCTCGTCCGGCCCTCGCTTCCACGCCTTGCTATCGGCCTCACCGCCGAGGTCGAGCGCGGTGGTCAACGCGCCGTAGGTCGCGATGCCGTTGTCGTTCTTCAGCGAATCGAACAGCTCATCGACGAGCTTGCGGCTCCCGGTACCGGCGGAGGCGAACTTGCCGAAGACCTGCTGCACGATCTCGTTGAAGTAGATCAACTCGAAGCGCGTGCCTTTCGGCATGTCGGCGATGCAGCGCTTGAAGTGCGCCTGGGCGAACTGTCCGACGGTGCGCAAGCGCGCGTGCAACAACGGACGGCCGCCCGGGACCTGGCAGACCTCCTGCATGCGGTCACCGCTACCGAAGGCGTGCGGGTCGCCGCTGCGGAGGCTGTTGTCATAGATGAGTACGATGCGCTGGCCGTAGAGCGGGATGCCGAACGCGTACGGCGGGCGCTTGCGATCACGCAGTGCGCGATCGTCGACGGCCTTGCCCTGGCCCAGGAGCTTCCACGCCTTGGTGTTGTAGCCGTACTGCTTGTCGTGGATCGCATCGAGCGCTGCGAGGATGTCGCGCCGCTCGCGCCCCTTGGATGCCCCGAGGGCGGTGGCAAGAGCAAGCGTGACCGCGGGCTCCAGCAACTCGTCCGGCACGGCCCAGCGGAAGTTCGGATCGGGCTTCTCGCCCTTCTTGGGCTTGGGCGGCGGCGGCTGGGCGATGCTGCGGATACCCATGGCGGCGGCGCGGCGGACCTGCCAGTCCTTGTGCTTCAGGAGCCGGACGAGATCGGGGATCGCGGCCTTGACCTCCTTGCGACCCAGCGCGAGCGCCGCCTGGGCGATCGCCTGCGCGTCCTTGCCACGCACCGTCTCGAGCAGCACGGGAATCGCGCGCTCTCCCTCCTGCCGAGCGAGCACGAGCAGCACGTACATCTTGCGCGTGCCCTTGCTCTTGCCGAGCTGGAGGATCAGCTCGTCCTGCGCCCCGCGGCTCCCGAAGCCGCCCAGGATGCGAATGGCCGTCAGGACGACGGCCGGGTTCTTCTCGCGGCCCATGGCCGTGAGGATCTCCTTGACCACCGGCCCGCTGTCGTAGTCGGCCACGCTGAAGTAGGCGTCGCGGCGGGTCTTCCAGTCCTCCGCCCGGGTCGCGCTGCGAAAGGCCTTGCGGGCGTCGTCCAGGTCGTCGGCGGCCGCCGGAGACGACACGGGAGGGCCCAGGAGGAGGAGCGCTGCGAGGAGGACGAGAGGGATACGGATCACGGTTTCCAGGGTAGCGCCCGGCGAGGCCACCGGAGCCGGATGCGCTACCGTAGGCCCTACGGAGGAGGCACCCATGTTCGACACCGTACGCGCAGGCATCCGGCAGGAGCTGGCCGAGATCGAAGAAGCCGGTCTCACCAAGCACGAGCGGATCATCACCAGCCCGCAGAGCGCGCACATTCGCGTCAAGGACGGGGCAGAGGTCATCAACTTCTGCGCCAACAACTACCTGGGGCTGGCCAACCATCCGGCGCTGGTGGCGGCCGTCCGCAAGGAGCTCGACGAGCGCGGCTACGGCATGGCCTCGGTGCGCTTCATCTGCGGAACGCAGGACCAGCACACGGAGCTGGAGCAGCGCCTGGCCGACTTCGTCGGGCAGGAAGCGGCGATCCTCTACACGTCCTGCTTCGATGCGAACGGCGGCCTCTTCGAGGTCCTGCTCGGCGCCGAGGACGCGATCGTCAGCGCGAGCCTGAACCATGCGTCGATCATCGACGGCGTCCGGCTATGCAAGGCGAAGCGCTTCCGCTACGCGCACGACGACATGGCCGACCTCGAAGCACAGCTCACCGCCGCGCGTGAGG
>JAHEIK010000483.1 GCA_024639415.1 Planctomycetota bacterium | reverse complement strand
CGACCTGCGGTACCTGGAGCGCGGACAGCACGGCCTGATTGCGGAAGATGCGCCCGAAGTGCAGCTTGTCGGGGAAGACCTCGGCCTGCAGGGGCAGGAAGGCGCCTCCGGAGTCCACGAGGTAGACCGTCGGCAGACGGTTCTCGATGGCGATCTCCTGGGCGCGGATGTGCTTCGTCACCGTGAGGGGCAGGTAGCTCCCGCCCTTCACCGTGGCGTCGTTGGCCACGACCATGACCTCGCGGCCATGCACCAGGCCGACGCCGGTCACGACGCCGCCGGCGGGCGCGGGCTTCGGATAGACCTCGTGGGCCGCCAGCGCCGAGAGCTCCAGGAACGGGCTGCCGGGGTCGAGCAGGCGGTCGATCCGCTCACGGACGAAGAGCTTGCCCCGGGCCCGGTGCTTCTCGAGCGCCTTGGCACTGCCGCCTTGGCGCACGGTGGCCAGCAAGTCGTGCAGTGCGTCGCACTCGGCCTCGTGGCAGGCCTGGTTGGCTCGGTAGATCTCCGAGCCGGTATCGACGTGGGTGGGCAGTACGTCCATGAGCCTCCGCGGGGAGGCGCATCCTACCCGTGGCCGCCCATGGAAGGCGCATGCTACCGTCCCCGCCCATGGCTTCCGCTGACGACGCACCTGCCGCCCGGGAGACCGCCGCGCTGATCGCAGGCGGGGCCGGTGGCGTGGGCCTGGCCGTCGCCCGGCGCCTCGAGGCTCTGGACTACCGCGTGGTCCTGCTCGTGCGCGACGTCCGCAAGGCCCGGAAGGCGAGCGGAACGCTCAGCAGGGAGCCCGCCGTCTTCGCCTGCGACGTGACGGACCGGGACGCCGTGGACGAGGCCGTCCGCGAGGCGGCCGCGCGGGTGGGGCCGCCGCTGGTGCTCGTCAACGCCGCGGGCATCGCGGAGTCCCGCCCCCTGCTGCCGCCGGATGACGGCTTGTGGGAGAAGACGCTGGCCGTGAACGCGACCGGCCCCTGGGTCACGACCACCGCCTGCCTGCCGTACATGAAGGACGCCGGCTCCGGCTTCGTCTGCAACGTGGCAAGCACCGCCGCGCTCCAGGGCTATCGCTACACCGCGGCCTACGTGGCGAGCAAGCACGCCGTCCTGGGTCTCACCCGCGCGCTGGCGGCTGACCTCGAAGGCAGCGGGGTCCGCGTGACGGCGGTGTGCCCGGGCTTCCTCGACACGCCGATGACGGCGCGCACGGTGGCCAACATGACGTCCAAGACCGGCATGAGCGAGGCCAAGGCACGAGAGGCGCTCGGCGCCATGAACCGCTCCGGACGCCTGATCGATCCCGACGAGGTCGCCGCGGGCATCGTCGCGCTGCTCCAAGGCGAGCACGACGAGACGGAGCCCTTGCGCATCGACTGATGCGCCGCACAGGCCATTCGGTACGATGGCCGACCCGCGCAGAGAAGGAGACGCACGCATGGCCCAACTGCCCTTCGGCTACGAGATCGTCGACGGCGTGGCAACCGTCACGCTGGACCGGCCCGACCGCCTCAACGCGCTGACGTTCGACATCTACCGCCGGCTCGCGGACATCTTCTACCGGGCGCGCTTCGCCAAGGAGATCAAGGCCGTCGTCATCACCGGAGCCGGCAAGGGCTTTTGCGGCGGCGGAGACGTCGAGGAGATCATCGGCTCGCTGCTGCAGCGAGGCTCGCGTGACGTCCTCGAGTTCACACGCATGACCGGCGAGTTGGTCGAGAACATCCGCCGACTCGACCGTCCGGTCATCGCCGCCATCAACGGCACCGCCGCCGGCGCCGGCGCCGTAATCGCGCTCGCATGCGACCTGCGCGTCATGGCCGACAGCGCGAAGATCCACTTCCTGTTCCCGAAGGTCGGCCTGACCGGCGCGGACATGGGCGCGGCTTGGCTGCTGCCGCGCGTGGTCGGACTCGGCCGCGCGACCGAGTGGCTGATGCTGGGCGACGGCGTCGATGCCATGACCGCCCACCAGAGCGGTCTGGTGACGAAGGTGGTGCCCGGCTCGAAGGTGCTGGAGACGGCCCAGGCCCTCGCGCAGCGGTTGGCCGACGGACCGACGATGGCCCACGGCATGACGAAGCGCCTGCTCAACGGCGAGCTGTCCATGGACTTCAGCTCCGCTATCGAGAGCGAAGCCGTCGCGCAGGCCCTCATGCTGCGCGCCAAGGACCACCGCCGCTTCTACGACGCCTTCACGGCGGGCGAAGAGCCCGAGTTCGAAGGCGACTAGGGTGGAGAACTACGCACGCGAGTACGACCTGCCCCCCGAGGACGAAGCGTGGCGCCTCGCAGCGGCGCAGTTCGCCGGCGCGGTCCTCGCGCCGCTTGTCCGTGATGCAGATCGCGAGGGACGCTTCTCCCACGACGTCGTCGGGCGGCTCGGCGCCGCCGGCCTGATCGATCCGGCCGGGGCCTCCCTGCTGGCACGCTGCCTGATCGCCGAGGAGATCGGCGCCGTGGACGGCAGCACGCGCGGCTTCCTCGCCGTGCAGGCGGGCCTGGTGCTGGCACCGATCAAGACGTTCGCGCCCGCGGCGCTGCGCGAAGCGTGGGCCGATCGTCTGGCCGCGGGCACGGCCATCGGTGCGTGCGCGCTGACCGAGCCGGAAGCCGGCAGTGATCTCGGCGGTATGCGCACGACGATCCGCGCCGACGGCGAAGACGTCGTGATCGACGGACAGAAGGTCTGGATCACCAACGGCGGCGTGGCCGACGTGCTGTTGGTCTTCGGCCAGACGGATGCGGCACTGCGCACGCGCGGCCTCGAGTGCTACCTGGTGCCGAGCGACACCCCCGGCATCACGCGCGAGCCCATGCCGGGCAAGGAACTCGGCCACCGCGCATCCGACCACGCGCAGCTGCGCTTCGAAGGCGTGCGGGTACCCCGAGCCAACCGCATCGGCGAGGCCTGCAAGGGCTTCGACGTCGCCATGCACGGACTGGAGGACGGACGCCTCAACGTCGCGGCGGGCGCGCTGGGCATCCACCGCGCGTGCCTGCAAGCGTCGATCGCCTTCGCGCGGAGCCGGCGACAGTTCGGCAAGCGCATCGGGGACTTCCAGCAGGTCGGCGCGACGCTGGCCGACATGGACACGGAGCTGCGTGCGGCGCGTCTGCTCGTGCACCACGCCGCGCGCCTGCAGGATCGCGGCCTCGACAACGCACACGCCGTGAGCGCCGCGAAGCTCTACGCGACGGAAGCGGCGCTCAAGGCCGCCACGAACGCGATCCAGCTGCACGGCAGCCGGGCCTACAGCGACGAGCTCCCACTCGAGCGCCACTGGCGCGACGTGATCGCGCTGACCATCTACGAGGGCACGAGCAACATCCAGCGCGTGATCCTGGCCCGCAGCCTGCTGGGCAAGGATCAAGGAAAGAGCGACGGAGGGAACTGATCGTGAGTGAGAAC
>JAHEIK010000482.1:1423-3411 GCA_024639415.1 Planctomycetota bacterium | reverse complement strand
ACCATCGTCGACGGCTTCACGCTTCAGAACCTCCCGCACCAGAATCACCACCGACCTGGTCATGCGCACGGCGTGAACGTGCGTGGCGCGAGTCCGGTGATCATGCACTGCCTGATGCAGGACAACGGGAGCACGGGCATCGGCAACCACGTCGTGTACCGCGACCAGGGCAAGCCGATCGCGGGTCGTGACTTCCGGCATGCCAACATCAAGTACGCGGCGGAGGCGGTCATCTACGGCAACATCGTCCGCCGCAATCTCGGTCGTGGCATCGGCTGCAATCACTTCTCCGCGCCGCTCATCTTCGGCAACGAGGTCTACGCCAACGACGATGCCTCGCTCGGGGAAGGCACGGGGCCGGGCATCGGCATGAAGCACGGCGCGGCACCGACCGTGTTCGGCAACCTCGTGCACGACAACCCCGGCGGCGGCGTCGTCTGCAAGCAGGGAGCGCCGCAGGGCGCGCACCCCATCGACCGGCCTACGAGCCCGTCGTTCGAGCGCAACGTCGCCTGGAAGAACGGCAAGCAGCGGCCCTGCATCGGGGCGGCCGCGTCCGGTTCGCGCAAGGCTCCCGTGCGCATCGTAGGCAACTGGGTTTTCGACAGCGGAGCCGTCGGCATCGGCGTGCGCCAAGGGGGCTGGTACGTCATCGAGGACAACCTCGTCGCGCGCAGTGGTCGCCCCGGGATCTCGGTCGTGGGATCCAGCGTGCTGCGCCTGGACACCAACCGCGTGGCGCACGTGAAGGACGCAGGCTTCGCGATCATCGAGGGGGCGCGCGTCCTGCAGATGAAGGGCAACCTTGCCGACCAGGTCGAGGGCCCGCGGTTCCTGCTGCGTGACGCCCATGCCGGTCCCGCAGCAGCGAAGGCGCCGGAGCCCTCGGGCAGTCGCTGACGCACCCCAGGCTCAGTACGGGGTTGGGGCGGGCGACGAAAAGCGGCGGAACGAGCCGGGCTTGCGAGGGGGGTTAGGCCATCGCGCGGAGGCGGCGGATGCGCTCCTTGTGGTCGGGGTGCGTGCTGAAGAGCTTCGAGAGGCCGCCGCGGCCGAAGGGGTTGCTGATCATCAGGTGCGCCGTCGCACCGGTGGCACTCAGCGGCGGCGCCTGCGGGATCGTGCGGTGCAGACTCTCGAGCGCGTCGGCCAGGGCGTTCGGATCGCCCGAGAGCTCCGCGCCCTGCTTGTCGGCCTGATACTCACGCGCGCGGCTGATGCCGAACTGCACGAGCATCGCGATCAGCGGTGCGAAGAGCGCGACGGCGATCAAGAGCAGCGGGCTCTCGTCCTCATCACCACCGCCGAAGATCGCGCCCCAGCGCGCCATGAAGGCCAGCACGCTGATAGCCGAGACCGCGCCGGAGACCAGCGTCATCGTCAGCATGTCCCGGTTGCGGACGTGGCCCAACTCGTGCGCCATGACCGCGCGTACCTGGCGGCGGTCGCAGACGTTCAACAAACCCTGTGTCACGGCCACGACGGCGTTCTTCGGGTTGCGTCCGGTGGCAAAGGCGTTGGGCGCCGGCTTGGGCACGACCGCCACCTTAGGCATCGGCATGTTCGCCTTCTTGGCCATCTCCTGGATGTCGTCGTACAGCCAGTCCAGCGTGCCGCCGTGGTCGCCGCGCTGCAGCTCCTTGGCGCCGTAGGCCTTGAGGATCACCTTGCTCGAGAACCAGAAGTTCACGAAGTTGAGTCCGAGGCCGATGCAGAGCGCGATGATCATCCCGGTCCGGCCGCCGACGAGGTTGCCGACGAAGACGAGGACCAGGGTGAGGAACGTGAGGAGGGCTGCGGTGCGAATCATGCGGGTACCTTTCGAGGCGCCCAGGGTAGCCGAACCCGCGGGGCCCCGGCAGCGCCGGGGGCGCGTCCTCCAGAACGGCTAGAAATCGTCCCCGTCCTCGTCGTAGCCGGTGGCCCAGAGAAGCACCACGCCGGCGACCACGGCGCTGCCGACCGCCACCAGGCCGCCTAGCACCGCC
>JAHEIK010000482.1:0-1413 GCA_024639415.1 Planctomycetota bacterium | reverse complement strand
GCACCGCCGTGCCCACGTCCGCCGCCGTGCTCATGGCGCTGCTGAAGGGCGCGCGGCCCTCGCGCTGCAGGTTGCCGCTGACGCAGCCGGTGGTGGGGAGGCTCGCAAGTAGGAGCAGCAGGAACGCAGCGAGGCGCTGGACACGGAGCACGGCATGTTCGATCCGCGGACGTTTGGTACGGCTCCGGACCTCCACGGGCTCCATGTGGCCGATGGGGGGGCACGCGCCATCTCGGACCCGGGTTCGAGACCCAGGACAAAGCGATCGCCGCGTTCCGAGCGTAGTCGATGCCAGACGACCCGTTGCTCGGGATCAGCATGCGAGCACGGGCGAGCGGCGTCATTCGCACGGTCGCAACGACGCGTGAGCGCAAGTTTCGAACAACGTAAGCGTCCCCCAACCATCGGGTGTGTGCGCGGGCCAAGGTTGTCGAAAGATCCTCAACGCGGGAGGACTACTTCCCAGGAGAAGCAACTGGTGCGCAAGGACAACGCCGGGTTCGGATCGATCGCCGTCAGCAGGCGCGTACAACGCGTGTCGCCGTCGCTGCTGGGCCAGCCCGCAACGCGAATCACTGGGCTCCGGGAATGGAGCGAGAAGAGGACAGACAGCATGCGTCGTTTCAAGAACACCCAGGGCGGCTTTGAGCTCGTCGAACTGGCCGTCGTGGTCGTGATCATTGGGATTCTGGCGGCCTTCGCAGTGCCGAAGTTCCTGAACTCCGTGGAGCGTTCGAGAGCTACGGAAGCCGTCAGCTACCTATCCACGGTGCAAGCCGCCCAGGAGCGCTACCACGCTCGCCACGGCTCGTACGCGCCGGCCATGGCCGCGCTGGAGATCGATCTCCCGGCCCTTGAGTACTTCGAGACGTCCGGAATCGACGCGTCGGACCCGAAGGCGCTCCAGACCGAGTGGTCCATGACCCTCACCCGCAAGGGCGCCGCGGCTGGATTCGGTGCTTACACGGTCGTCTTCAACCAGGACGGCTTCAGCGGCGAGAACAGCACGATCACGGAGTTCCCTGCGATCAGCCCGATCCAGTCGAAGGCCTTCGAGTAGTCCGGGCCACATCAACCTCTCGGGCGGTCGGATCCGCGGATCCGGCCGCCCGTTCTGCGTAGGTAGCAACGCGTTGAATCCACATGGCCCGTGAACCTCATCCGCTACGCACGAGGTCACAGGCGGGATGATCGCTGGCGACCGCATCCCGGTGTCCGTCGCGGCCGCCACGGTCGGCGGCGTGCAGGTCCGACCCACCGGAGGTGGCCCCCCCGTCTCCTCAATCACGGCGCGCCGTCGCGCGGTAACGCGTCTCGCAGGATGCCACCGCCCTCGATATGGGGGCGCTAGCTGGCGCGGCGGCCTGTGCGGAGATTCGCGAGCAACGGCTGGACCCGGTCCTCGTAGCAGCC
>JAHEIK010000481.1 GCA_024639415.1 Planctomycetota bacterium | reverse complement strand
TAGACGGGCACGCCGTGCCGGAGTGCGATCCAGCCGGGCAGCGGCGTCGTGCGCGCTTCGAGCCCGAAGAAGGGGGCAAAGACCCCGCCGTGCCTGCGACGCACGTTGCGGTCGACGAGCAGGCCCGCGATCCCGCCGTCGGCGACGACCTTGATGACGGCGCGAGCACCGCCCTTGCGGAAGGCGCTGATGATGTCGCCGTGGCTGCGCAGCTTCTGCAGGAAGCTGTTGATCGCCCCGTACGGGATCTCTTCTGCGAGGAACACCGTCGGGGGGTAGTCCGTGAACGCGATGCGCATCCCCAGCAGCAACTCCCAGTTGCCGATGTGGCCCGAGACGAGTACGGCGCCCTTCTCGCGGATGCGTTCGGAGCGATCGTCCCTGTCGACGTCGGGCATGTCGACCCAGCGGTAGAAGCGCTCCGCGGTGAGCGGCTGGAGATGGAGCAGCAAGCCGACGGCGCGCATCTGCAGCTGGTACGAGCGCCGGTGGATGCGTCGTCGCTCGCGCGCTGACAGGCCGCCGCCGAACGCGATGCGCAGGTTCTGCATGGCGGCACTGCGGCCACGCCGATCGACCACGCTGTTGATCGCCCCGCACGCATCGCCGAAGTGCAGGATCCAGCGCGAGGGAAGCGCCCCCAGGATCTTCGCGGAGGAGACGAGCAGCTCGACCGCGATGCGCTCCAGGACCCGCGAGCGGCGGAGCCTCTGCGTGAAGCGGCGAAACGAGCGCGCGGGAGAGAACGCCATGGCACGGGATCGTACGCGCGGCGTGCAGGCCCCGGAGCCTCAGATCAGGAGCGCCCTCAGATCAGGAGGGCGACGACGAGGCCCAGCGCGATCATGGCGGCGGTCAGGTACTCGCCGCACTCGCGAGCTACGGACATACTCCGGCTGCTCATGACACCCTCCCTGCGTCACCCAGAGCCTAGGGCGTGGGGGGGACATGCGGATCCGATCCCATAACTCCTTTTCCAGACGTGCCTTAGGCCTGTCTCTCCACGCTTGGTACACCGCTTGTCCACAGTCGCGCGGCGCCTCCTCGAGCGCGCCACCAGAAGCAGTCCGCGCTGTGGGCAGGAGCGCACGCAGGGCGTAGCCTTGGCGCATGCGTCACATCCCCCTCCTGCTGGTGCTGCTCCTGCTCGGCGTGGCCTCACCTCTGCAAGCGGACGACGAGGCTCCCAAGGCCTGGTTCACCAACGTCGCCAAGGACGCCGGGCTCGACGGCGTGAAGGCGAAGGACGTGATCCTGACCGACCTCGACGGCGACGGCTTCTGGGACCTGTGCATCGATCGGCGCCACCTCTACATGAGCAGGGGGGGCACGAGCTTCGCGCTGCAGGAGAAGAGCGGCATCGAGTTCCCCGAGATCCATCGCGTGCCGCTCGACGCGCAGGGCATGCCCGACGAGGGGAAGGCCAAGGACGGTCCGTACGTGCCGCACTACCTCTACTTCGCCGACCTCGACAACGACGGGGACCAGGATGCCGTCTGGGGTGTGAAGTGCTGGTGGCAGCAGGTGCGGGGCACGTCCTACATGAGTGTCCCCGGTGCGGATCCCGGTGTGCGCACCACGGTGTATCTGGGCGACGGCAAGGGGCGCTTCAAGAAGGCCGCGGCCTCGGCCATCGGCGCAGATGAGGCCGTAGGGCCCGCGATGGCGCTGGCCATCCTCGACTACGACCGTGACGGCAAGCTGGACCTCTTCGAGGGCCGCGAGTACCGCCGCTACGGCCAACTGGCCGCGTGTGGCATCGACCGGTTGTGGCGCGGTGACGGCAAGGGCGGCTTCAGCGACGTGACGAAGAAGGCCGGGCTGTGGACGTCTCCGACGCCGTTCATGGGCGACGTGCCCAAGGCCGGCGCCGATGCGAGCGCGCTCAAGTTCTCGCGCCCGACGTACGGCGTGACCCACGCGGACTGGAACAACGACGGCCATCAGGATCTGCTGCAGCTCTCCTACGGCCGCCAGTGGAACTACCTCTGGAAGAACAACGGCGACGGCACCTTCACGGACGTCGGTTTGGCGACGATGTTCGCCGGCGACGGCGTGACGCACGGTCGCTATCCGCAGTTCACCGGACGCGGCCCCGAGCGTCCGTTCCGCAGCAACGGGAACACCTTCGACTGCGCGGTCGGCGACTTGGACAACGACGGCGACCTCGACTGCCTGCTCGGGGAGATCGCGCACTTCTGGGCCGGGGAGGCCAGTGATCCGCCGGCGGTCCTGCTCAACAAGGGCGCGGAGGGCGACTACGCCTTCGAGCGTCTGACGGTGCGGGAGATCTTCCCGCTGCGCAGCTTCCGCACGCCCAAGCGGTGGAACTTCGGCGACCTCCACACGGCGTTCCTCGACGTGGACAACGACGGCCGGCTCGACGTCCTGATCGGCTCGGGGGACTACCCGGATGGGCAGTACCTACGCCTCTACCACCAGCAGGAGGACGGCGAGTTCGAGGAGGTCACGGGGCTGGCCGGGTTCGACTGGGAAGGCTGCGGCGGCCTGTCGATCGGCGACTTCGACCGCGATGGGGACGTTGACATCGTCGCCGGGCGCTCCTTCATGCGCCTGAACCAGAAGCACCGCGACCAGTTCATGGGCGGCATCAAGGTCAATGCGGTCGGATTGTTCCGCAACGACATCGCGAACCGGAGCGGCAACCACTGGCTCAACGTGCGCCTGCGCGGGAAGGGCGCCGGGGGAGCGAACCGCAGCGGGATCGGTGCGCGCGTGATCGTCACCGCAGGCGGCGTGACGCAGATGCGTGAGCTGCGCAGCGGCAGCGGGCTCAGCAATCACCAGGATCCGCCCGAGGCCTGCTTCGGTCTCGGCAAGGCAAAGGTGATCGAGCGTCTCGAGGTGCGCTGGCCCGATGCCAAGGGATCGGTGCAGGTGTTCAAGAACGTGGCGGTCGACCGCTTCGTGGAGATCCGCCAGGGTTCGAAGCGCCTCAAGCTGAAGAAGGCCAGGGCGCCGTAGGGGCGGGCTCCATGCCCGCCCGAGGGCTCGCCGAACCTCCTCGGACTTACCCCGTAGTCGCGGGCTGAATGCCCGCGGCGAACTGCGCTGACCCGCGCGCCCTCCTGTTCGCCTTGCGGCTTCGGCTGGTGTTGGATGGCGGCGCCTTGTGGCAAGCGCGGGCTCCATGCCCGCCCGAGGGCTCGCCGAACCTCCTCGGACTTACCCCGTAGTCGCGGGCTGAATGCCCGCGGCGAACTGCGCTGACCCGCGCGCCCTCCTGTTCGCCTTGCGGCTTCGGCTGGTGTTGGATGGCGGCGCCTTGTGGCAAGCGCGGGCTCCATGCCCGCCCGAGGGCTCGCCGAACCTCCTCGGACTTACCCCGTAGTCGCGGGCTGAATGCCCGCGGCGAACTGCGCTGACCCGCGCGCCCTCCTGTTCGCCTTGCGGCTTC
>JAHEIK010000480.1 GCA_024639415.1 Planctomycetota bacterium | reverse complement strand
GGGGGCGGGTGGCTTGAGGTCGAAGACCTCCGCCGCGATCCTCTCGACCAAGCGGAAGTCCGCCTCCGTCATGCCGTAATCGAGTGACCGATCACGACCTCGCATGGCCTCGATCGCCTCGTCGGGGGTGACCTCCTTTGCCTCCACCTCGTACCGCAGGTTCTCTGCCGCCTCGCGTGCCTCCTGGCTAATGCGCTCGCTGGCCTCGACGCGGTCGAAGAACTGCTCCGTGTTCTCCAAGTGCTTGCGCGTGATCGGCGCGTCCCTCGTGTCTCCGCCCAAGTCCTTCTCGGCGCGGGCCCTGGGGCTCATGCTCTCCTGTGCCTCAACAGGCCGGGCCTCCCCCTCCCGCGCACGCTCCGGCCCCGCGCGCACCTCCGCCTTCGGTGTCGCGACATCGGCAGGCTTGGGCGCTTCCACCGCAGGCAACTTGTGCCCCTCCCGGGCGTGACGACCGCCGCCAAGCGACACATCCCCGTCCGCACGGCCCGACGAACCCTGGATCCGCTCCCACTCAGCCTTGTACTCGGCCGACGCCTTCTGGCGTGCCTCAATCCCGCGCGCCCGATCGTACTTCCGCTGGATGATGCGCAGGCGCTGGAGGTTCTTGTTGCGCGTCCGGCCGGGGCCCACCATGCCGCCCATCGCCGCTCCGATGATCGCGTCGATGCCCGCCTGGTCGATGTCGATGCCGTGGAGCGAGACGCCCGCGCCGACAAACCCGACAGCCTCAGCAACAGCGTTCTGCGCCCGCGCGACAAGACCGCTCTGAGCGAGGGCCGTACTCTTGGCCGACAGCGCACCCATGCGACCGCGCAGGTACTTCGCGATGCCAGGTGCGAGGAAGCCGAACATGACGCCCTCGGCCACGCTCTCGCCCTGAGTCGCGGAGAACACGCCCATCGCAGCGGGGGTCGCGAGCAAGCCAGCCGTGCCGCGCGAGACGCCGGCAGCCATCATGCCCCGCGCGAACGCTGCGCCAAGGCCATGCAGGTTGACGACCGCCGGCAGGAGTCCCGCCGCCGCGAGCTCCAGTTGCTCCCCGAAGTCCGCAGTCTGCTGGTACTCGACCAGCACCTGCTGCGCGGCCTCGCCCATGTCTCCGATCGGGTCCACGGCGCCGAAGGTCGCGGACTTGGTGAACGAGCCCAAGGCGAGCGCAGCGCGCGCATAGGGGCGCACCTTCGCCATTGCCTCGTCGTCCAGGCCCTTCAGCACCTCGAGGAACTCACGCGCCTCATCCGGGGTGTTGAAGTCGCCGTGGACAGGCTCGCCGTCCGGGCCCTTGGCGATCTCGGGCATGAACCCCTCGACAAGGCGGACGATGTCGCGCATCGCGGCGTAGCGGTAGCCTCCCTCGCCGTACTCAGCGCGGATGGCGTTCGCCTCGTTCATCACGCCGTAGGCGACCGAGCGCGCGTCGGCAAGGTCCAGAGCGTCCGTGATGCCCTGAAGGTGCTGCTTGTTCATCGCACCGCCGTAGATGCGGGAGAATCGGGTCACCGTCTCGGCACGCCACGCCTTGACGCGCTCGGCGTCCACATCAACAGCGTGGCCCGTGTACTGGTTCGTCCCGGGCATACCGGGGAAGCCGCCGCCGCCGCCACCGAGGGAGCGGCGAGGGTCGAAGTCCTCCTCCTTCGCCTCCATCCCGAGGCGCTTGAGGATGCCGTTCATGTCCTCGTGGGACATCGCCTCGGCGCTCGGCTTGGGGCTCGGCTTGGGGCCTGAGTAGCCCTCGTCGCCCGTGAGGTCGGAGAACGGGACCGCAGCCTCCTCGCGGGCGGTGCCTGCGATCTCACCCAGGATGTCCGCCGGCTCATCAGGAGTCGCATGGCCCGCGATCTCTCCGAGGATGTCTTCGGGCTCGTCGGGCATGGGTCACTTCCCCTTGGTGCGGTACTCGGAGGCTACCCGGATCCCCTCGGGGGTTGACATCAGGTACTTCTTGGCGGCGTCCAACCCCTCAGGCGTGGTCTGGGCGCGGTTCTTGGGCAGCAGGTACTCGGCGGCCTCTTGGTAGGACACGCGCGACTTGAAGAACGCATCCCGCTCCTCGTCGGTGTTCATCGACGCATACGCCTCGCTGTGGATGGCGTCCTCGACCTTCGCGCGGATCTTCGCGAACTCCTTCTTGCTCGCCTCCACGGCGTCGGCGTCGGCATCGTCCTTCTCGCGGTTCCTGCGCTCGATGTCGGCACTCTCCCTGCGGGTCGCAGCGCGCCCCTTCTCTGCGCCCGCCACGATCGCCTTCTCGGGCACGCCGGCCTCACGCGCGGCCCTGATGTTCTCAGGCGAAGCACTAGCGTGGAGGGCCATAAGGGCGTTGCCCTGCTCGGGCGTCATCGTGCCCCGCGCGACCTTGTCCGTGACCAGCATGCGGACCATCTGAGTCGGCGTGGCCCCGTTCAGGTGGAAGCGAGTCGCCACGGCCATCTCGTCGTCGTCCATCTCCAGACCCGACAACTTCGCCAAGTCCTTGACGAACGTCTCAGCCTTCTTCGCGTCAGCCAGCGCCTTCCGCTTGGCGACAGCGTTCTCGCGGGCCGTCACCCCGTCGCGCTTGCGCCGCTCGAGATCCGTCTCCGCGTTGCGCAGTTCGACCAGGCGGTCACGCGCCTTGGCGACACTCGCACGGCGGGCCGAGCGGGCAGCAGGCGTGGACGCCTTCATCTTCGCAGCCTCTGCCATGTCGCTGACGGCCGTCCTGATCCGGTCCTTCACGATGCGCAGGCGCCCGTCCATCTCCACCGGGTCGTCCGGGGCAGGCTCGCCGCCGACGAGTTTCGTCGCGAGGGCCCCGACGCTGCGGGCTGCATCCTCGATCCGGCTGGAAATCTCCGTCGTGTCCGCGCCGTTGGCCTCTAGCCGCTCCTTCATGGAGTGGAGCGCCTCCAACTCGGCCTCGTTCTCGCGCTTCAGCGCGCCGAGGCTTTTGCGGCGGTCCTCAGCGATCCTGTCCTGCGCGCGCTTCGCCAGACCCAACTGGCGCATCACCTCGCGGGCGTTGGACGCGCCCCGGTTCTTGGCGTTCTCACCAGCGGTGAACGCGCGGGCCTTGTCGTTCTCCGCAGCCCGGGCCACGCGGCCCTTCTCGGCCTCGGCAGCGCGAGCCTTGCGGTCCCGACTGCGCGTCACGCCACCAGCCAATCCCTCCAAGAAACTCCCGACGCCCGTGTTCGCCTGGCGCAGGATCATCTCGGGCGTGGTGGAGTTGAACCCCGGGCCCGTGAACAACTGGCCTCCTGTACGCGGCTTGGGCATGGTGTCTCCTTACAGGAAGGCGCCGAGCAGTGAGCCTGCCCCGCCGATGATGGCGTTGGTCTGGGCGGCGTCCCGAGCCTTCGCCGCCTCCTTGTTGGAATCCGCCTGGGCAAGTTGCTGGAAGCGCGCGCTCGTCAGGCTGCCGAGAGCCGACAGGCCAATCTCGCTC
>JAHEIK010000089.1 GCA_024639415.1 Planctomycetota bacterium | reverse complement strand
CGACCAGCAGACCTACACGAAGCGGACCGCGCATGACGCTCCCTCCTTCTACGCTCGTGCGCCCCACCGTAGTGACGGCGCGCTGCTGGATCAACGCGAGGAAGAGTCCCCAACGGCACCGGGCCTGCGGAGTCTTCCGCAGCGCAGGAAGCCGCCTAGGTCAGCTCCTTCAGGCCGGCGTCAAGCCCCTCGATCGTCAGCGGGTGCATGCGGCCTTCCATGATGCGGTGCAGCAGGCCGACGGACTCGGTGTAGCGCCACCAGTCACTGCGCAAGGGGTTGATCCAGATCGCACGCGGCCAGTGACGGAGCACGCGTCGCATCCAGATGGCCCCCGACTCGGCATTCCAGTGCTCGACGGAAGCACCGGGCTCGGTGATCTCGTACGGCCCCATGCTCGCGTCCCCGACGAAGATCACGCGGTAGTCGGGACCGTACGTGCGCAGGACGTCGAACGTGGGCGTGGTTGCTTCCCAGCGCCGACGGTTGTCCTTCCAAACCCGCTCGTAGAGGCAGTTGTGGAAGTAGAAGTGCTCGAGGTGCTGGAACTCGGAGCGCGCCGCAGAAAACAGCTCCTCCACACGGCGCACGTGATCGTCCATCGATCCGCCGACGTCCAAGAACAGCAGCACCTTCACCTGGTTCGTGCGCGCCTTCTGCATCTGGAGATCGAGGTAGCCGCCGTTGTTGGCCGTCGAGCGCACCGTGCCCGGCAAGTCGAGCTCCTCCTCGGTGCCGTCACGGACCAGCTTGCGCAGCCGCCGGAGCGCTACCTTGAGGTTGCGCGTACCGAGCTCGACGTTGTCGTCGAAGTCGCGGAACTCGCGCTTGTCCCACACCTTGATCGCCCTGCGGTGGCGCGACTCGTGCTGGCCGATGCGCACGCCCTCCGGGTTGTAGCCGTAGGCCCCGAACGGCGAGGTGCCCATCGTCCCGATCCACTTGCTGCCACCCTGATGGCGCTCGTCCTGCTCTGCCAGGCGCTTGCGCAGCTCCTCCATCAACTCGTCGAATCCGCCGCGCTTGATCGCGGCCTGCATCTCCTCGGGCGTGAAGTAGCGCTCGGCGATCTTGCGTAGCCACTCCTCGGGCAGGTCCTCGAGTTCGAGCTCCAGTGACTCGAGCCCCTCGAAGGCCTTCTTGAAGACCAGATCGAAGCGATCGAGATAGCGCTCGTCCTTCACCAGGCACGAACGCGAGAGGTAGTAGAAGTGCTCGACGTCGCGCTGCGCGACACCCTCCTTCACGGCCTCGAGGAGCGTGAGGTACTCGCGCAGCGTCACCGGGATGCCGGCGCGTCGCAGGTCCTGGAAGAAGGGAACGAACATCAGTTGTAGCGGCCGCTGGGTCCCGCACCGAGCCCACCCATGAGCGCAACGTCCTGCTCGTTCTTGAGCAGCGCGCCGAAGAGCGGAGGCAGGAACCGGCTCTTGTCCTGACTTCGTAGCGCTTCGGGCGGGATGTCCTCCGCAACGAGCAGCTTGATCCAGTCAAGCAGCTCCGACGTGCTGGGCTTCTTCTTGAGCCCGGCGACCTGGCGCACCTCATAGAACGCACGCAACGCGTCCTCGAGCACGTTCTTCTTCAGGTCGGGGAAGTGCGCGTCGACGATCGCAGCCATGGTCGCCTCGTCGGGGAAGCGGATGTAGTGGAAGAAGCAGCGGCGCAGGAACGCGTCGGGCAGCTCCTTCTCGTTGTTCGACGTGATGATCACGGCGGGGCGCTTGACGGCCCGCACCGTCTGCTTCGTCTCGTAGACGAAGAACTCCATGCGATCGAGCTCCTGCAACAGGTCGTTCGGGAACTCGATGTCCGCCTTGTCGATCTCGTCGATGAGCAGCACCGCGCCGCCCTCGGTCTCGAACGCCTCCCATAGCTTGCCGCGGACGATGTAGTTGCGGATGTCGTGCACCTTGTCCGAGCCGAGCTGCGAGTCCCGCAGGCGCGCGACGGCGTCGTACTCGTACAGGCCATGCTGGGCCTTCGTGCTCGACTTGACGTGCCACTCGACGAGCGGCATGCCGAGCGCGCGCGCGACCTCGTGAGCGAGGACTGTCTTGCCGGTCCCGGGCTCGCCCTTGACGAGCAGCGGCCGCTGCAGGGCGACGGACGCGTTGACGGCGACGATCAGGTCCTCGGTGGCGACGTAGCTGGAGCTACCCTCGAAACGGGATGCGGGAGGCGTGTTCATCCCCTCATGGTCGGGGCGACGGGCGGGCTCGCCAAGCCGGGGCGCAGGTGCGCCACGGAACCCGACATAGTGACGGCGCTTCGGCGCTTCTCCGGGTGTAGGTTCGTGAAGGGGGACTGCCATGACGACGATCCGCTACATCAGCGAGTTCGGCACCCATCTCGTCCGGCGCCGCGGGGACGACGGTGAGAGCAGCGGCGCAGAGCAGAAGTTGCTGGGGGCGCGACTGCACGTCGATCCGGCCGATATCCAGCAGGGGATGATCGCAGCGCAGGACCTGCACGGGCACACCGGCTTCGTACCGGAAGCAAGCCTCTCGTCGACGCAGCAACTGAAGATCTTCTACGTGGATGTCGGACAGGGCGACGGCACGCTCATCGAGGCAGAGGGCGCCGTCCTCATCATCGACGGCGGCCCCAACCGGTTCTTCTTCGAGTCCGTCGAGGAACGCTTCGCAGACCTCCAGCAGGCCGACGTGGCTGCCCGGCTCCCTCCGCGAGCGGACATCCGCGTCAACGCCATGATCGTGAGCCACTTCGATCTCGATCACTACTGGGGTCTCATCCGGATCCTGAAGTCACCGCACTACCGCATCGGCACGCTCTACCACAACGGTCTGCCGCGCTACGGCGACGACGACGACATGGACCTCGATCTCGGCACCGTCCACGACAACCCCGGCGGGCTCGACTCGATCAGCGTCGACTTGACGGACCTCGCCTCGGCACAGGCCCTCCTGGATGCGGGCATGCTGCGCGCACCGGCCGGTGGACCGAACAAGTTCGCGCAGTTCCTGCAAGCGGCCCTGGATGCGCACGCCGCAGGCCGTCTGGACCAGATGGCGGTCCTCGGACGACACGACATGAACGCAGCGGCTCCCATCCTGCCGGATACCGGCCCCGAGCTACGGTTCGAGGTCCTGGGGCCCGTCACGATCGACGGCTCGGGCGGCGCGCTGCTCCCGGCCTTCCCGAACCCGCACGATGTCTCCCCCGGAAACCCGCACCCCTCGCCGTCCGCCTCGCACACGATCAACGGCAACAGCGTCGTGCTGCGCCTCGTGCACGGCGACAACTCGTTCCTCTTCGGAGGCGACCTCAACCAGCCGGCGCAGCGCTACCTCGAGGAGCGCTACCAGGGCCTCGCGCCGTTCAGCTCGGACGTCAACAAGGCGTGTCACCACGGCTCGTCGGACTTCGACCTGCCGTACCTCCGCGCGGTGGAGCCGCACGCGACGATCTTCTCTTCGGGCGACAGCGGCCAGCACGATCACCCTCTCCCGGACGCCATGGGCGCGGCGGCGAAGCACAGCTTCGGCGACTTCCCGCTCGTGTTCTCGACGGAGCTGACCCGCGCCACCTCGAAGAGCGGCACGATCAAGCGCGGGGACATCAACGCCCGCTCCAACGGCCGCTCCGTCGTGATGGCGCAGAAGAAGGAGAAGCCGTCGACCAAGAAGACGTGGCACGCCTTCCCGCTGCCCTACGCCGGCCCGTTCGGCGCGGGGCACTGATCTCGCGCAGGGCCACGCGCAGCCTCACGTCCTGCGTCCGTACCGGCGTCTCCTCGGCTACGGCGCGACGCGCACGCTCGTGAAGACCCGGCGCGAGAGTTCGATGCCGTCGGGGCTTGGGTTGCGCTGCCACGTCGTGCGCGTGACGGACACGCGCCAGCGCTTGCGCCCTTTCGCCAGGAGGAGCTCCCAGGTCCGGGCGGGCCATCCATCGATGCCGGCCTTGGCCTGCTGGTAGTGGAACGTCCGTGCCGTATCCACCCCGAGTCGTTCACACACCGCCCGGGGAACAGCGCGCTGAGCGCGCACCGTGAGGACATGCTCGACGTCGTCCTCGAGTTCGTCGAACGCGTCCTCGGGATCGTCGTCCACTGCCCCGAGAGGCAGCGCCTCGACGCGCACGCGCTCCGCGCCGTGCGGCGACGTCCATGTCGTGCCCGTGCGCGCCCAACCCTTCGGCACGGCAACCCGCAGGCCCGCAACCTGGGCAGGCTCGACGGCGGGCGGCGGCGGCAGATGGAGGAGCCCCTTGTGGCCCTTCGCCTCGGGGTGCTCCCAGGTGGGCTTCTTGACGCCGGGCTTCACCACGGCGATCCACGCCTGGGGCGGATCCGGCTTGTCCCGCAACCACAGCGCGGTCTCGTCGTACTCGAAGAGCGCGATGATGCGATTCACCTTGCCGTCAGCGAACGTGAACAGCATCCCGTGCTGCGGGTAGTAACGGCCGCTGCGCACGCTCTGATCGAATGCCCGCCGCTTGCCCTTGTCCGGTCGCGGCGTGTTCGGGTTGAGCCACGTGGTCTTCGTGACGCCGCGGCTGTCGATCTGCTGCGTCAGCTCGCTCGTGTCGCGGCCATACACCTTCTTCACCTTCGCGAGCGAGTCGCCGATTCGGATGCCGCGCTTCGTCGGAGGAGCCTGCGCCCCCTCGAGGACCAACGCCTCCACGTGGTACAGGAAGTTGCAGCGCTCGTAGTCGGGACGCGCGATGATGGTGAGCGTCCATGGCCCCTTCTCGTAGAAGTACCAGAAGCTCCAGGGATAGCCCTTCTCGTGCCCCCAGCCCAGCAGCGGTCGAACGACGGGCAGCGGCGCCCCGATCTCGAGCTGCCCCACGAAGCCGCGCCCGTCGGTCAGTGTCTTCCCGGCGAACACCTTGACGTACTTGTCGGACGGCGTGCGGTCCTCGGCCCACGTGCGAACGCCGCTGACCAAGAGCAGTAGGAGCACGCCCGCGAACGAAGCTCCACTCACGATCCGTCGCTGCAATCGCCCCATGCTCACCTCCAACTGCGCCGGGCAGCCTCATCCCATGTCATCCACAACGGCAGCAAGAGTACACGAGACCTCGCAAGCACCCGGTCCGTCTGCTGGCACGCCATGACCAGGCGCACGGACGCCGCACGATGCTCAGCGTCAGCGGTCTGCGCCCTGCGCCGCGCAGGCGCCCCGGTCGAAGCGGTACAGCACGAACGCCCCCTCGCTCCACGTCTGCTGAAAGCGCTCGGGATGCGCTGCGATGGCATGCTGCAGCGACGTGTCGCCTTCGGGCGCCGCCCCCAGGTTGCCGGTGACGACGTCGGTGATGCCCTGCCGGCAGAGTTCCTCGATCCACGCGTCGGGGGGCGCCACGACAAGGCCCATCGCCGGCAGCCGCGTCTCCCAGACGAGCACCCGCGGCTTGAAGAACACCACGCGCCGCCCGTCTGCATCCGTCCCTGCCCGCAGGTGATCCAAGAGGGCCTGCACGCCGGGCTCTTCGCCGAGGTCGGACACGCGTGGCGCGCGCAGCGCGAGCCATGCCTGGCCGGCGACCAGCACCAGGACCGTCGCTGCGGGCACGGCGTGGATCCAGCGGGGCGTGTTCCGACCGCGGAAGCCAAGCGCGAGAACCGACGCCAGCCCGCGCAGCACGCCGTAGAGCAGCAGGGGGTAGAGCGGCCAGATGTAGCGCGTCATGTGCGCGGGAAAAGCCAGCACGACACCGGCGTAGAAGAAGGCGAAGCACGCGAGGAAACTGCGCCACTCCGAGCGCAGCCACGCGCTGAGACCGATGACCGCGAGTACGAGCGCACCCCCGCGCCAGGCCTTCGCCGCCACGTCCGGCAACCACGCACCGAGCACCGCGTCGGAGAATGCGTGCCGGTAGTCGAGCACTCCGCCCAGGAAGTAGCTCACGATCTTCCCTGGACTGCGCGGGATCTGGTCTGCGTAGCTCGAGGCCGTAGGCAGCAGCACGGCAGACGCCACGAACACGGCGGTCCAGAGGGCGACGCAGCCAAGGACGATGCGGGCGCCGCGGCGCCGGTTGAGCAGCAGGTACAGCAGCGCGGCCGGGATGAGCGCGATGCCCGCACTGCGGAATGCGATGGCGGCAGCCCCCGCGAGCATCAGCAGGACGGCGGAGCCGCGCCCGGGGCGCTCCGGCCTATCCATCAGGAGGATGGTCAGCCAGACGAGCGCGCAGAAGGGGATGTCGGTCCCGAGTCGCGTCGACCACTGCAGAAATGGCAGGGACAGCCCCGCGAGGATGGCGACGAGCCAGCCGGCACGCACGCTGTCCCTTCGCGCGAAGTAGACCGCGGCGAAGACGAGGAAGCCGAGCGCGAACAGCAGCATCAGCGGACGCGCCAGCGAGCGCGGATCACCCGCAGTTGCAACGACGGGCACGAGAACCAAGGGCAGCCCGGGCGGATACGCCACCGGGCCGATCACCGGATTCAGCTCCGTGTAGAGGTAGCCCGTATCCTCGTACGCCTTGCCTTCGGTGACGGCGCGCGCATGCAGCAGGTACTGCGCGTAGTCCCCGTGTTCGGCGGATGCGCCGTCTTGCAGACGCAGGAGTGCGAGCGCGAGGAAGGGCAGGAGCCCGAGAGCCCAGAGACGGTTCGGCCGCGGCAGGCCCACGTGCTACTGGCTCCGGCGCGGCTTGATCCGGCCGAACTGCCGGCGCCACAGACAGTGCACTTCCCGGAAGCGGGCGTTGATGGTCGCGAGCAGGATGCCCACGCCGAGAAGCACGATGGCGGCGAGGCCGAGCACGCCCGCCAGCACGGCGAGCGGCACGTGGTAGACGTAGCGGTGCTGGATGTAGTCCAGGATCGGCACGGAACCGGCGAGCAGCGCAAGCAGCGCGACGATCAGGGACAGGGTGCCGAAGAAGGCGAACGGCCGGAAGTCCTTCAGGATCGTGAGGATGCGGCGCAGGACCTTGTAGCCGTCGCGGAACGTCGAGAGCTTCGACTCGCTGCCCTCCGGCCGCTCCGTGTACACGATCGGCGTCTCGACGAGCAGGAACTGCTTCTCGAGGCACTGCAGCGTGAACTCGGTCTCGATGTCGAACCCTGCGGAGACTACGGGGACGGTGTTGGCCAGCTCGCGGGTGTAGGCGCGGTAGCCGGACATCACATCTTCAAGTCCAGAGCGGAACACGCGATTGACGAGGAAGGTGACGAGCCGGTTGCCGAAGGTGTGCAAGGGCCTGTAGGCCTTGGTCGGATCGGCCGCGCGGCGCGCGCCGATGACTTGATCCGCACGACCTTCCAGGATCGGACGGATGAGATCGTGCACGGACGCGGCGGGGTAGGTGTCGTCGCCGTCGACCATCACGTGGATGTCGGCGTCCACCTGCTGGAACATGGAAGCGATCACGTGGCCCTTGCCGCGTCGCGGCTCGGGGATCACGATCGCGCCGGCTTCCTTCGCGATGCTCGCGGTGGCGTCATCGCTCGCGTTGTCGAACACGTAGATGCGAGCGTCCGGCAGTTCCGCGCGGAAGTCCTCGACGACCTTGCGAACGGTCAGTTCCTCGTTGTAGCAGGGCACGAGCACGGCGATGTCGAGGTCAGCGGGGTATGCAGGCACACTGCGATCTTCTCCGGCGACGGAGCTCATGGCGTTCCTCCGAGGGGACTATCGGCAACATCTGCGCGCCGCCGCACCAGCGTGCCTCGCCGGGCACGAACCCCTACCGAACACTCCTGCGGGGACCGCCGTGAACGGTGATCGCGCTGAAGTCAGGCAGCGCGGGACTCCGGTCGAGTGGCCGCGACGCACGCTCGCCCCCCCACGCCCAACTGACGCGTTGCAGTTGCTCAGGGACTGCAGTTCGCTCAGGCGCTCCCAAGTCCCGCACGCCCCTACACTCGAACCACGCACGCGAGCCGGCGAGCGTGCACTTGGCGCACGTATTGCCAATGGGACCCGGGCGACCGCAGGTCGCCTGGGAGCGGATCTACGCGAAACGGGCCGCCCCGAGAGGGGCGGCCCGTTGATGCGTATGCGTCGAGCGAGCTTGGCGAGCGAGGCGTGGTGCCGGTCCCGAGCGTGGGTGCCCCTGCGGGCACCCACTGCCGAGGGATGCCTAGAAACCGCCCATGCCTCCCATGCCGCCCATGCCGCCCATGCCGCCCATGCCACCCATGCCGCCGCCGGGCATGCCGCCGGGCATGCCGCCGGGCATCTCTTCCTTCTTCTCGGGAATCTCGGAGATGACGGCTTCGGTGGTGAGGAGCAGGGTGCTGATGGAGGCCGCGTTCTGCAGCGCGGTGCGCACGACCTTCGTCGGGTCGATGACGCCGGCCTTCACGAGATCCTCGTAGGTGTCGGAGGCAGCGTTGTAGCCAAAGTTGTTGGCCTTGCTGTCCAGCACCTTCTGGATCACGATCGAGCCGTCGACGCCGGCGTTCGCCGCGATCTGCCGCAGCGGAGCCTGCAGCGCGCGCTTCACGATCTGGACGCCGATCTCCTGGTCGCCCGTGCACTCGACCTTGTCGAGCACCGCGATGCAACGCAGCAGGGCAACGCCGCCGCCGGGGAGGATGCCCCCCTCGACGGCCGCACGCGTGGCGTGCAGTGCGTCCTCGACGCGCGCCTTCTTCTCCTTCATCTCGGCTTCGGTAGCCGCACCGACGTTGATCTGCGCAACGCCGCCGGCCAGCTTGGCCTGACGCTCCTGCAGCTTCTCGCGGTCGTAGTCGGAGGTGGCGGCATCGAGCTCGGCCTTGATCTGCGTGATGCGGGCCTTGATGGCAGCCGGCTGGCCGGCACCCTCGATGATCGTGCAGCTGTCCTTGTCGAGGATGACGCGCTTGGCGGTGCCGAGATCCTGGAGATCGAGGCCGGCCGGATCGATGCCCAGGTCCTCCATGACGGCCGTCGCGCCGGTCAGCGCAGCGATGTCCTGGAGCATGGCCTTGCGGCGATCACCGAAGCCCGGCGCCTTGACGGCGCAGCACTGGAACACGCCACGGAGGCGGTTGACGACGAGCGTGGCAAGCGCCTCGCCCTCGACATCCTCGGCGATCACGAGCAGCGGGCGGCCGCCCTTGGCGACCTTCTCGAGCAGCGGCAGGAAGTCCTTGACCGAGCTCAGCTTCTTCTCGTGGATGAAGATGAAGGGGTTGTCGAGCTCACACGTCATCTGCTCAGGCTTGGTGATGAAGTGCGGCGACATGTAGCCCTTGTCGAACTGCATGCCCTCGACCCAGTCGACGGTCGTCTCGAGGGCCTTGCCCTCCTCGACCGTGATCACGCCGTCCTTGCCGACACGATCCATCGCCGTGGCGATCTGGTCACCGATCTCGGTGTCGTTGTTCGAGGCGATGCACCCGATCTGGGCGATCTCCTTGGAGCCCTTGATGGGCTTCTTCATCGACTCGAGCTTCTCGACGACGGCGTTCACCGCGATGGCGATGCCATCCTTGATACCGATCGGGCTGGCGCCGGCGGCGACGTTCTTGAGGCCCTCTTCGAAGATGGCCTCGGCGAGGACCGTGGCGGTCGTGGTGCCGTCACCGGCCACGTCGGAGGTCTTGGAAGCGACCTCGCGCACCATCACGGCGCCCATGTTCTCGTAGGGGTCCTTGAGCTCGACTTCCTTGGCGACGGTGACGCCGTCCTTGGTCACGGTCGGGCTGCCGAACGACTTCTGGATCACGACGTTGCGACCGCGCGGGCCGAGCGTGACCTTGACGGCACGGGCGAGTTGGCGCACACCGGAGCGGATGCGCTCGCGGGCGTCCTGGTTGTAGGCAATCTGCTTGGCCATGGTTCTCTCCTAGGAGTTCCGCGTTACTTCTTCTTCTTCGCCTTGGGGAAGGGCTTGTCGTCGACGACGGCGAGGATCTCGCTCTCGTCGAGGATGAGGTACTCGTGACCGGCTTCCTTCACGGCGGTGCCGGCGTAGGAGCTGAACAGGACGCGGTCGCCCTTGCTGACGCTCAGCGGGATCCGCTCGCCCTTGTCGGTGCGGCGGCCGTCGCCCGTGGCCACGATGCGGCCCTCGGTCGGCTTCTCCTTCGCGGAGTCGGGAAGCAGGATGCCCCCGGCGGACTTCTCGTCGGCTTCGACGCGCTCGATGAGAACACGGTCGTTCAACGGCTTGATCTTCGGCATCGGGATGGTCCTTCTCGAAAGTGGCGTCAGCTCCTGCTGACGGTCAGCTTGCTGATCGCTAGTTGGTGTCCCAGGGGTCGCCAGCGCCCCAGGGTGAATCGGTTTCGTCGACGGCCGGGCGGCGCCAGTCGCCTCCGCACCACGCGTGCATGGCCGCGGCGAGCGCCGCGCGAACCATCGACTCGCGGGCGGGCAGCGGGAGCACGGTGGCCACGCCGGAGCGCAGTGCCTCGAACCAGAGGCCCGGGCGGCGGTCGCGTGCCAGCAGGACGGTGCGGCGTGCGAACACGGGCCGCAGCGTCCGCCAGACGGCTTCGCCCTCGGCGAGCCCCATGTCGCTGTCGACGATGGAGGCCGCGAACTCCTCCCGCCGCAGCCAGGCAAGCGCCTCGCGTACGTCGGTGGTGAAGCGGGTCTGGTAGCCCAGTCGACGCACCGCGCCCTCGAGCGGATCGCGAAGTTCGCGATCGTCGGCCCGGAGGCCCAGCATGATGGCGGGGTGCGGCGTCATGGACGCACGAGATGGCACACGGGGTGCCAGGGGCGCTGCGATCGACGCAACTGCTTGCGGAAGGGCGAGTTGGGGCGCCGCGTGGCGGCAGGAGGGGCCCCAGCGGGCTGCCAATGTGTCACTGGCGAGGATCGGCAGGTGCCAAGGTGTCGTCTACTCGCGCCGATCGGCCGTCGTCAGCACCCGCGTAGGTCGCGCCGATCGGCCGTCGTCAGCACCCGCGTAGGTCGCGCCGATCGGCCGTCGTCAGCACCCGCGTAGGGGCGCCCCAAGCCTGGGGCGCGCGGAGCGCGCCACGGGCGCGTGCGCGCCCAATCCAGCGTTCCTGCGGCGGGGCGCGTAACCGTGCGCCGGCCATTGGCCCAATCCAGCGTTCCTGCGGCGGGGCGCGTAACCGTGCGCCGGCCATTGGCCCAATCCAGCGTTCCTGCGGCGGGGCGCGTGACCGTGCGCTTGCCAGAGGGGAAACCCGGACCGGGGA
>JAHEIK010000479.1 GCA_024639415.1 Planctomycetota bacterium | reverse complement strand
AGGGGGGGGGCTAGCCCTTGGCGGCGGCTTCCTTGGCCTTGGGGGACTCGATGACCTCGTCGATGAGCCCGTACTCCTGCGCTTCGCCCGCGGAGAGGTACTTGTCGCGGTCCGTGTCCTTCTCGATCTGCTCGATCGGACGGCCCGTGTGCTGGGCGAGGATGCGGTTGAGCAGGTCGCGGGCCTGGAGGATCTCCTCGGCCTGGATCTCGATGTCGGCGGCCGTGCCCTGCGCACCGCCCCACGGCTGGTGGATCATGATGCGCGCGTTGGGCAGCGCGTAGCGCTTGCCCGTCGCACCGGCGGACAGCAGGATCGCCGCCATGCTCGCGGCGCTACCGATGCAGACGGTCTCGACCGGGCAGGAGATGTACTGCATCGTGTCGTAGACGGCGAGACCGGACGTGATCGAGCCACCGGGGCTGTTGATGTAGAGGTGCACGTCGCGCGTGCGGTCGGTCTTCGCCAGGACGAGCAGCTGGCCGATGAGCATGTTCGCGACCGTGTCGTTGATCGGCGTGCCGAGGTAGACGATGCGGTCCTCGAGCAGGCGGCTCCAGACGTCGTAGTGACGCTCGCCGCGGCCGGTGCGCTCGATGATGGTCGGGTTGGGGACGATGAAGCCCTGGTTCAGGGTCTCGATGTCGGCCAGGATCTCGCCGTGGGGGCGTCGATGGGACATGGGGTTTCGCTCCGCTTCCTTCCAACCGTGTCGCTGACTGCTAGTCGCTCTTCTTGGATGACGGCTTCTTGGCAGCCTTCTTCGCGCTCTTCTTGGCAGCCTTCTTCTTGGAGGCCTTCTTCTTTGAGGCCTTCTCGGTGGCCGCATCATCCTCCAGCATGGAGGGGTCTTCGACCTGCGTCGCTGCGGCACGGATCACGGCCCGCGCCTTGCGCTGGCTGACCTCGGACTGCAGCTCGGCCAAGCGCCCCTGATCGCGGAACTGGGCGGCGACCTGCTCGACCGGGTGGCCGTAGGCCATCGCGATCTCCTCGATCGACTGGACCATCTCGGCCTCGGTGACCTCGATGTTCTCCTCCGACGCGATGCGGTCGAGGAGGAAGTGGCGCTGCATGTCGCGCTCGATGGCGGCCTTCGTGTCCTCGCGGGCGGCGTCGATCTGCTTGGCGATCTCGTCGTCCTCGACCTTCTCCATCTGCAGGCTCATGCGCTTGCGCAAGGCCCAGTTCTCGAGCTCCTTCTCCACGAAGTCGTCGGGGAGGTTGATCTCGATGGAGTCGAGCAGCTGCTCGACGAGCAGCTGCTCGGCGAGACCGTCACGCTGGCGGTTCTTCGCCCGCGCGATGCGCTTCTTCACGTCGTCGCGCAGCTCGTCCTCGTCGTCGTAGTCGTGCTTCTCGAGGAACGCCGCGTCGAGCGGCGGGAGTTCGTAGCGCTTGATCTCCTTGAGCACGACCTCGAGTTCGAGCTCACGGCCGCGCAGTTCCTCGCGGGGATCGTCGGCCGCGACCTGCACGCTGGCCGTCGCCTTCGTGCCGAGCTTCGCGCCGGCGAGCTGCTCGTCGATCGCCTCGGCGACGAAGCCGGCCAGGACGCCGCGTCCGTAGGGGTAGTACGCGTTATCGTCCCGCGCCTCGACGCTGTCGCCCTCGAGTGCCTTCCAGTCGACGATCAGGACGTCTTCGTCCTGGACTGTCCCGTCCTCGACGGACTCGAGCGTGGCGCTGCGACGGCGGAGCTGGTCGACCTGGGTCTCCAGCTCCTCGTCCGATACCTCGATCGGCGGAACCTTGACCTCGAGACCCTTGTACTCGGGCGTCTCGAACTCGGGCCGGGTCACCAGCTCGAACTCGAACTCGAAGGCCTCGGCCGGGTCCAGCTCGAGGGCTTCCATGTCGATCTCGGGCGCGGCGAGCGGCTCGATCTTCTTGTCTTCGAAAAGCTCGTCGAGAGCGGCCTTGACGAGGTCGTTCTTGATTTCGTCGCCGAGGCGACCCGAGAAGCGCCTCTCGAGCAGTCGCCTCGGCGCGCGGCCCGGCCGGAAGCCCGGCATGGCGACGGCGTCGTTGATCTCTTCGTACTTCTTGTCGTACTCCTCACCGATCCGCTCAGGCGAGATGGTGACGGAGATCTTCTTGCGGCAGGGGCCAAGGGTGTCGACCTTGAAGTCCATGGTGATGGCCTCGTTCTTGGGACGCACGTACGCACACGGCGCCCGTTCGCGCCGTACAGCGGGGGCACAAGGTAGCCGCTCCGGTGCGGCCCATGAACCATCGTGCAGGGTCCTAGGGGCTGCGGATTCCGCCCCAAGCCCCATGTTGTCCCAATTCGCGATTGTTTGTTGCCTGGGGCCGGGTGGCCGGTAGCATCCCTGGCGGCAGAGGCACCGGGGTGCGAAGCAGGGCAAGCAGACGCCCGCCCCCAGAGACGCCCGCCCGACCATAGTGCGCGCCCTACCGCAAGGTGGAGCCCGCTCGTCGAGGGGTGCTTCCTCTCTGCCAGACGCATGGATTCCCTCTTTCAAGGCCTCCTCGGTGGAGTCCTGGCGGCAGGAACCTGCTCCACCAGACCGTCCACGCCCGGGGCACAGGACCTTCCCAGCCGGGGAGGCCCAGGCCCCGGGAGGGGCGGCGAACGGACCTACATGGCAACAGGAAGTCGCAGACGCCGGAGGCGCCGCGGAGGACGCGGACGCGGAGGCAACCGCGGTAGCAGTAGTGGACCCGTCGATCGGGCCCCCGCTTTCGACGAGGCCGGACTGCCCTACGGGGCATCCCACGAGCCGCCCTCCCCCCCGGCGCCCAAGCCGGAGGATCCGCCCTTCGAGGCACCTCCGACCGAGGCCCTCTACGCCATGGGCGTGCTGGACCTGACTCGCGAGGGGCACGGTTTCCTCCGCAGTGCGGAGAACCAGTACGAGACGGCCCCTGACGACCCCTACGTCGCTGCGTCGGTCGTCAAGCAGTACGGCCTGCGCGACGGCGTCACGATGGAGGGGGAGATGGGGCCGCCCAAGCGGCGCGGCCAGAACCCGCAACTCATCCGTCCGATCTCGATTTGCGGCATGGCGCCGCACCTCTACCACCACAGCCCCAAGTGGGATGAGCTCACCTCGATCGATCCCGAACGTCGTATCCAGCTCACCGACGACTGCGACGACGTCACGCTGCGCATCATCGACATGCTCGCGCCGATCGGCTTCGGCCAGCGCGGCCTGCTGACCTCACCTCCGCGCGCCGGCAAGACGATCATCCTCCAGAGGATCGCCAAGCAGGTCGAGGAGGTGCATCCCGAGGCCTACCTCATGATCCTGCTCGTCGACGAGCGGCCCGAGGAGGCGACGGCGATGCAGCGCGCGACGCGCGGCGAGGTCGCCGTCTCCACGAACGATCGCACGCCCGAGAACCACGTGCGCATCGTCGAGATGGTGCTGAAGAAGGCCAAGCGGCTCGTCGAGACCGGCAAGGATGTCGTCATCTTGATG
>JAHEIK010000088.1 GCA_024639415.1 Planctomycetota bacterium | reverse complement strand
CTCTACGGTCACGTGGAGTGGGCTCTGTCCGTGGACTTCCAGAACCCCGATGAGCCGGAGCTGCGCGACGCGTACATCGGCTTCACCAACCTGCGCGAGTGCCTGGGTTGCGGGATTCCGAACATCCGCATCGGTCACCAGAAGGTGCCGTTCAGCCTGGCCGCGCTGACTGACAGCAACTGCCGTCAGTTCATGGAGCTGCCGGACGCCGTGGACACGTTCACGTACGACCCGCGCCGCTACGCCGTGATGATTCACGACAGCTTCATCGGTGGTCAGCTGAACTACGCGATCGCGTACTTCATGACCGAGAACGTCGAAGAAGAGCAGCAGTTCGAGTTCGACAACGATGGTGGCCAGGAAGATGGCTACGGTTGGGCCGCGCGTGTCTCGTACACGCCTTGGTACGACTGCGAGTGCTCCTGCCGCCGCCTGCACATCGGTGCTGGCATGATGGCGGTCGAGGACGTCGACAACGTCACGTTCGGCGCGAACGCTTGGTCGCGTGTTGGCAACCGGAACAACCTGATCCAGGCCGGTGGCGCCGCTGAGGGCTACTTCATCTGGAACGTCGAGCTCGCGCTCGTCTACGGTCCGTTCTCGCTGCAGGGTGAGTTCTTCAGCGTCACCGTTGATGCACCCACGCTCGCGGACGACCCGAGCTTCAGCTCGTGGTACGTCCAGGCCGGCTACTGGCTGACCGGCGAGTGCCGCAACTACCAGCGTGGCGTCTTCGCCTGCACCAGCCCGTGCTGCAACTTCCTCGACAACGACTGCTGCTGCTACGGCGGCGTCGAGGTCGCGGTTCGTTACGACACGGTCGACCTGAACGACGGGGCCATCACCGGTGGTGAGCTGACCAACCTGGTCGTCGGCATCAACTGGCACATGAACCCGAACGCTCGCGTCATGCTCAACTGGTTCACGTCCAACGTCGAGGGTGGCCCGCTCGGTGCCGCGGCTCCGTTCGACGAGAGCTACACGGGCATCGGCGTCCGCTTCCAGGTCAACTGGTAACCCGCCTGCAACACCTGCGACGGGGCGGCTGACGCGGCCCCGTCTCACTCAAGCTCCGGGGCAAGGCCTTCACGGCCTTGCCCCGGTTCTCGTTTTGGAGCCGTCGGCTAATGGCTTCCTCCGCCTGCTCACGCAGGCGGGAGGCATGCTCTCTCGGCGCCTGCCGGCGCCACGCCTGTCGCGGCTGCAGGGGCCGCAGGGTCGCTCAGGGGGCGTCCGCTGCGCGGGCGGACGGTATGCGTGCGCTCTTGCGGCAGTTGGCCGTGGCGCATCCTGAATCGCGCCTCAGATGCTGCAGAGCGACCTTGATCGTCATTCTGCGGATCGCGCGTTGCGCCTGGGTGGGGACCTCGCGACGACGTGCTCCGCCACCTCGGCCTGCGTGTCTCGTGATCGTCACCGATCATCGTCTCGGGCGATGGTCAGTGCCGGGTTCTTCGGTGATAGCGGCCAACTCTGGCCGGCTTTCACGATCCCCAGGCCAGGGCTTTACGGGGATTTCAGGAGCGGCGACTACTCTTCTGCGGACAGGAGGAGAACCCTGATGCGAAAGCACCTGATTATGGGCCTCGGGCTCGTTTTGGCACTGGCCGTCGTGGCTGTGCCTGCCCAGGCTGACGATGAACTGAGGGCTACCGTGCGAGACGAGATCTCGAAGTGGTCCGAAGCGAACGGCGACGACACGTTCAAGGTCCACTGGAAGAACGGTCTGCGCTTCGACAGCAAGAACGTGAAGATGAAGATCGGTGGGCGCGTGTTCATCGACCACTGGTTCGTCGACGACGACGACCTCGTCGCCGCGGCCGCCGCCGCCGGCGCCGGCGAGGTCGACGACGACGACTACGAGAGCGGTGTCGAGTGGCGCCGTCTTCGTCTCTACAACGCGGGCAAGCTCTTCAACCACGTCGAGTGGAAGTTGCAGCTCGACTTCGCCAACCCGGACGAGCCGGAGATTCGCGACGCCTACATCGGCCTCGTGAACATCTCCGACTGCCTGGGCTGCGGGTTCCCGAACATCCGGATCGGTCACTCGTTCGTCCCGTTCGGCCTCGAGACGATCACGTCCTCGAAGTACATCACGTTCATGGAGCGTGCGGACGCGGGCAGCACGTTCTCGCCCGGTCGCCGCTACCAGGTGATGCTGCACGACAGCTTCATCGGTGGTCAGCTGAACTACGCGTTCAGCTACTTCCTGACCGAGAGTGTCGATGACGAGCAGCAGTTCGAGTTCGACAACGATGCGGACGACCAGGATGGCTACGGCTTCGCCGGCCGCATCACGTACACGCCTTGGTACGACTGCGAGTGCAGTTGCCGTCGCCTGCACATTGGCGTCGGTGCCTACACGGTCGAGGACATCGAAGAGGTGAGCTTCGCCGCGGACGGCTACTCGCGCGTGGGCGACACGAGCCCGCTCGTCAGCACCGGCAACATCCGTCTGGTCGAAGGCCTCTTCGTCTGGAACGTCGAGCTCGCGCTCGTCTACGGTCCGTTCTCGTTGCAGGCTGAGTACTTCAGCGCCAACGTCGATGCTCCGGCCCAGGGCGATCCGACCTTCACCGGTTGGTACGCGCAGGCCAGCTACTGGTTGACGGGCGAGTGCCGCAACTACAAGAAGGGCGTGTTCAGCCGGGTCAGCCCCTGCTGCAACTTCCTCGACAACGACTGCTGCTGCTACGGCGGCTTCGAGGTTGCTGTGCGCTACGACTTCGTGGACCTCAACGACGGCGCGTTCGCCGGCGGTGAGCTGACCCACCTCGTCGTGGGCGTGAACTGGCACATGAACCCGAACGCGCGGATCATGCTCAACTGGTTCACCAGCAGCACGAAGGACAACGCCAACCTGAACAACATCGACGAGTCCTACACGGGTATCGGTGTTCGCTTCCAGGTCGACTGGTAACCAACCTCCTCCAGTTGGCAGCGCGGCCTCTGGCTGCGCTGTCCTGAATCACACCGGGGTAGGGCCGCAAGGTCCTGCCCCGGTTCTCGTTTTGGGGCGCCGGCCTGCAGCGGCCCCGTAGCGGCGCCCCAAGTCCGGCCGCGCAGCAGGCTGACGCGTGCGCGCCCTCGGACCCCAAGCGGACGCGTGCGCGCCCCGTGCCCGTGCGCCGAGGAGGCCTTCGTCCAAGGCGCTGGGGCGGGCGTGTGCCGGGTCTGCGCCGCGAGTGGGGCGACAGCCCACCCGGCGGACTGTGGACGGCGTGACCGGGTGCCACGGGGCGCAGACGCGGCTAGGGTGCGGCGGTACCAGCTCGGTCCGAGGAGTGCCGCCGGCATTGGCGTCGGATCCGCGACGAATGGACGAACGGGGCCCGCCTGCGGGCCCGAAGCAGCCTGCCAGAAGGTGCCCCTCGGGCGCCCGCTCCGTACGATTCCCTTCCCGCCGCCGACGACTTGGATTCGGCGCTGCGGGGGAGGAGATCGACCGATGACAGCGCCCGCCGTCGGACCGTACAACACGCCCCGCAAGCCCGTCCCCAGCGATCTCGACATCGCTCAGGAAGCACCGATCGATCCGATCCTCGACGTGGCGCTCCGCGCCGGCCTCGAAGCGGACGATCTCGAGTTGCACGGCAAGTACAAGGCCAAGGTTCACCTCGATGTGCTGGAGCGCTTGAAGGACAAGCCGCTCGGCAAGTACATCGACGTCACCGCCATCACGCCGACCCCCCTCGGCGAGGGCAAGACCACGACGCTGGTCGGCCTGGCGCAGGGCCTGGGGCAGCTGGGCCACAACGCCTTCACCTGCATCCGCCAGCCCAGCATGGGCCCGACCTTCGGCATCAAGGGCGGGGCGGCCGGCGGCGGCTACGCGCAGGTCATCCCCATGGAGGACTTCAACCTCCACCTCACGGGCGACCTGCACGCGGTCTCGATGGCGCACAACCTGCTGTCGGCCGCGATCGACAACCACATCCATCACGGCAACGCGCTCAACATCAACCCGTTCTCGATCACGTGGAACCGCGTCGTCGACCTCAACGACCGTGCCCTGCGTGACGTGGTCGTCGGTCTCGGCGGGCGTCTCAACGGCCGCCCGCGCGAGAGTGGCTTCGATATCTCGGTCGCGTCCGAGGTCATGGCGATCCTGGCCTTGACGACGGACCTCAAGGACCTGCGTGAGCGCCTTGGCCGCATCGTCATCGGCACGAACATGGACGGCGAGGCCGTCACGGCCGAGGACCTCAAGTGCGCCGGCGCCATGACCGTGCTCATGAAGGACGCGCTGCAGCCGACGCTGCTCCAGACGCTCGAGCACGGCCCTGCGTTCATCCATGCCGGCCCCTTCGCCAACATCGCGCACGGCAACTCCAGCGTGATCGCCGACCGCATCGCGTTGCGCCTGGCGGACTACGTCGTGACGGAGTCGGGCTTCGGTGCCGACATCGGCATGGAGAAGTTCATGGACATCAAGTGCCGGGTGAGTGGCCTCTCTCCGGACTGTGTCGTCTTGGTCGCCACCATTCGTGCGCTGAAGATGCACGGCGGCCTCGGCAATGTGATCGCCGGCAAGCCGCTGCCGCCCGAGCTGGTCACGGAGAACCTCGAAGCCCTCGAGAAGGGCGCAGCCAACATGGTGCACCACATCGGCATCGCGAAGCAGTTCGGCGTGCCGGTCGTGGTGGCCGTGAACCGCTTCGGTCCCGACACGGACAACGAGGTCGCCTTGCTCGAGAAGATCGCGCTCGAGGCCGGCGCGGAAGCCGCCGTCATGACCGATCACTGGGCCGAAGGCGGAGCCGGCTCCGTGGACCTGGCCAAGGCGGTCACCGAGGCGTGCGAGAAGCCCAAGGACTTCAAGTTCCTCTACGAGCTCGATGCCTCCATCGAGGAGAAGATCGAGACCATCGCGACCAAGGTCTACGGCGCCGACGGCGTGGACTTCCTGCCCGACGCCAAGAAGAAGATCACGCTGTACGAACGCCTCGGCTTCGACAAGCTCCCGATCTGTATGGCGAAGACGCACTTGAGCCTCTCGCACCTGCCGCGCCTCAAGGGGGTGCCGAAGGGCTTCCGCCTGCCGGTGCGCGACATCCGAGCGAGCGTTGGAGCAGGCTTCCTCTATCCGCTGTGCGGCAACATGATGACGATGCCCGGCCTGCCCTCGAAGCCCGCGTTCGAGAACGTCGACATCGACCTCGAGACCGGACGCATCGTCGGCCTGTTCTAGAGGCCAGGCGACACAGCCGGCCCTCGTTCAGCCGCACAGTTCCAGCACGACCAACCCAGCAACCTGATTCCGCAACGCAGCGTGGAGACCGACATGACGGCCAAGCTCATCGATGGCAAGGCGATCGCCCAGGACATCCGCAACGAGGTGAAGGAGGGCGCGGCCAAGCTGCGCGAGAAGGGCATCGTGCCCGGCCTCGCGACGGTGCTGGTGGGCAGCGACCCGGCTTCGCACAAGTACGTCGCCATGAAGCGCAAGGCGTGCGCCGAGGCGAACATCGAGAGCTTCCATCACGAGCTCGGCGAGGACGCCACGCAGGCCGAGGTGCTCGAGTTGGTCCAGGGCCTCGGCGCCGATCCGAAGGTGCACGGCATCCTCGTCCAGCTTCCGCTGCCGAATCACATCGACGAGGAGACGATCCTCAACGCGGTCCCGTTGTCCAAGGACGTGGACGGCTTCCACCCGCTCAACATCGGTGCGCTGGCCATGAAGGGCCGTGAAGGTGACTTCATTCCCTGCACGCCCAACGGCTGCATCGAGCTGCTGGACCGTAGCGGCACGACCATCGAGGGCGCCAACGCCGTCGTGCTGGGGCGCTCCAACATCGTGGGCATGCCCGTCGCGCTGTTGCTCGTCAAGCGCAACGCCACCGTGACGATCTGCCACTCGCGTACGAAGGACCTCGCGGACGTCGTCCGCAGCGCCGACATCCTGATCGCGGCCATCGGTCGGGCGCACTTCGTCAGCGCCGACATGATCAAGCCGGGCGCGACGGTCATCGACGTCGGCACGAACATGATCGACGACGCGACGCGCAAGAGCGGCCGCCGCTTGGTGGGCGACGTCGACTTCGCCGCGGCCAAGGAAGTCGCGGGCGCGATCACGCCCGTGCCCGGCGGCGTCGGCCCGATGACGATCGCGATGCTGCTGCAGAACACCCTGCGAGGCGCCGAGCGGGCGTAGTCCCCGCCGGCCGCCATGCGCCGCCCGTGAACGTTTGCGTTACCGTGCCCGCCGTGTGCCGTTCCCGGTACACGTGTGACGGGCCACGAGAACGCCGGTAACGGGCGCGCAAACGTGCACGTTCACGGGTTGGCTGCGCCAAAGCGGTCGCTGACGCCCACGGCGTGGCCGCGCAGGAACTCCGCCGCGGCCATCATGCGCTTGCCCGCAGGTTGGACGGCCGTGAGCCGGCAGGCGCCCTCGCCTGCGGCCACCACGAGCCTCTCGCGTGCGGCTTCCAGCACCGTGCCCGGCGCGCCGGACCCATCCGCCGTCTCGATGGGCCCCAGAGCCAGCCGCAGCGGCTCCTTGCCCTCCCGCAGCCAGAACGTGAACGCGCCCGGCCATGGGGCGAAGGCGCGCACGTGATCGTGGAGGGCCTTGGCGGGCCGTGACCAGTCCAGCAGGCCGTCGCTCTTCTTCAGTCGCGGCGCCTTGCTGACGAGCGTCGGATCCTGGGGCATGGCGACGGCGTCGCCACGCTCGACGGCGTCGAGCGCCTCCGGCACGAGCGTGGCGCCGAGCGTGCTCAGCCGCTCCTCGACCTCGGGCGCCGTCTCGTCGCCTCCGATGGGGGTGGAGGCCTGCGCGATGACGGGACCGGCGTCCACGCGGGGGGTCATGTGGATCACCGACACGCCGGTCTCCACGTCGCCGTGATACAGCGCCCAGTTGATCGGCGCCGCTCCCCGGTAGGCCGGCAGCAGCGAGCCGTGCAGGTTGACGCCCCCCAGGCGGGCCGTTGCAAGCGTGGAGGCGGCCAGGATCTGTCCGAAGTCGCAGACGATCATCAGGTCCGCTTGGAGCGCCGTGAGCGCCGCACGGGCCTCATCGGTGTTCACGCTCGCCGGATCGAGGATGGGCGTGCCCCGCTCGCGGGCGAGTTCGCGCACGGGACTGGGCTGCGCCTTGCGGCGTCCGCGCGCCGGCGGCACGGGCCGCGTGACGACGGCCACGATCTCGTGCGCCGTCTCGTACAGCCGCCGGAAGGTCGGCACCCCGAAGGGGCCCGTGCCCATCAGCACCAGGCGCATGCACGCCCCCTTTCGGCTCGCGGTCCTCGTTGATCCGGTTGCATCCGGGGGGCTGGATGGGGAGCGGAGGGCCTGCTGCGGAGGACGTGGCGTGGTCTGCCACGCGAGTCCGAACGCAGAGGTCCGATCGCCCCCAGCCCAGCGCCCCGGCTAATGCCTGAAATGGCGGCAGCCGGTAAAGACCATGGCGATCTTGTGCTCGTCGCAGGCTGCGATGACGGCTTCGTCGCCGCGTGAGCCGCCCGGCTGGATGATCGCCGTCACGCCCGCTGCCGCCGCCGCCTCGATGGCGTCCGGGAACGGGAAGAACGCGTCGGATCCCAGGGCCGAGCCGGTGGCGCGGTCTCCGGCCTTCTTGATGGCGATCTCCGTCGAGTCGACGCGGCTCATCTGGCCCGCGCCCGCACCGAGCAGTTGGCCGTCCTTGCAGAGGACGATGGCGTTGGACTTGACGACGCGGCCCATGCTCCAGGCGAAGCGCAGATCGGCCATCTGTTCGTCGGTCGGCTTGGTCTCGGTGACGACCTTCCAGTCGGCCTCGTTGTCGGGCAGCACGTCGGCTTCCTGCACGAGCATGCCGCCGTGGACGGAGCGGAAGGACCAGCGCGGCTGCTGTGCGTCGATCGTCCCGGCCTTCATGAGGCGCACGTTCTTCTTCCACTTCGGGCGCGTGGTCAGGATCTCCAGCGCTTCCGGCTCGAAGTCCGGCGCGATGATGGCCTCGATGAAGAGACCCGGCTCGGAGAGCAGCTCCGCGGTGGCGACGTCGACGACCTGGTTCATGCCGAGGACGGAGCCGAAGGCGCTCAGCGGGTCACCCGCCATGCCGCGCCGCACGGCGTCCACCAGGGTCGCGCCCGTCGCGGCGCCGCACGGGTTGGTGTGCTTGATGACGCTGCAGGCCGGGATGTCGAAGTAGCGCACGATCTCGAACGCGCTGTCGAGGTCCAGGTAGTTGTTGTAGGAGAGCCCCTTGCCGTTGAGCTGCTCGGCGGAGAGCACGGTCGTGCCCTCGGCGTCGAGGTCGGCGTAGATGGCCGCGCGCATGTGCGGGTTCTCGCCGTAGCGCATGACGGCGCGCCGCTCGAGGTTCGGGCGCAGCGTGGCGGGCCAGGTGTCCTCGACGTTCTGGCCGGCGTGGTAGGCCGCGATGGCCTGGTCGTAGCCGGCGGTGTGGGCGAAGGCCTCAGACGCCAGCTGCGTGCGCAGCTCGGGCGTGGTGGCGCCGCCGTCTTGGACCTGTTCGAGGATGGCGTCGTACTGCCGCGGGTCGGTGGCGATCGTCGTGAAGGCCTGGTTCTTGGCCGCGGCGCGCACGAGCGAGGGGCCGCCGATGTCGATCTTCTCGATGGCCTCGGCCTTCGTGACGTCCGGCTTGGCGACGGTGGCCTGGAAGGGGTAGAGGTTCACGACGACGAGCTCGAACGAGAGGATGCCGTGCTCGGCGATCGCCGACATGTCCGACTCGTTGTCGTGCCGGCAGAGGATGCCGCCGAAGACCTTCGGATGGAGCGTCTTCAGGCGACCGTCCATCATCTCGGGGAAGCCCGTGTACTCGGACACGTCCTTGACCGGGACGCCCGCGTCTTCGAGCGCCTTGCGCGTGCCGCCGGTGCTGTACATCTCGACGCCCGCCGCAGCGAGCCCCTTGCCGAAGTCGGCGAGTCCCGCCTTGTCGCTGACGCTGATCAGCGCGCGCTTGATGGTGGGGGACGTGATCTTCACGGGCGTGGCTTGCATGGGATTCCCTCCGGCTGTGGCGTCATCGTAGGGGCTGGACACGACGGTGTAGGCCGTTGTCAGTCGGCCGTCAAGGCCTGCCGGGCCCTGGAATCCGAGGCGCTCAGTCCTCGCGGACGGGCAACGTGATCTTGCCCGCGACGACGTCCGCGAGGACGTCTGCGTAGATCACGTGCTCCTCCCTCAGGACCCGCTCCTGGAGGCTCTGCGGCGTGTCGCCGGGCTCCACGGGCACCCGCCGCTGCTTGAGCACGGGCCCCTCGTCGTAGTGCGCGTTGACCACGTGGACCGTGGCCCCGCTCTCCTTGTCGCCCGCCTCGAGGACGGCCTCGTGGGGGTGGATGCCGTACATGCCCTTGCCGCCGTGCTTGGGCAGCAGGGCGGGGTGGATGTTGAGGATTCGGCCTTCGAAGGCCGCCAGCGTCTCGGGCCCGATCTTCTTCATGTAGCCGGCCAGCACGATGACCTCGGCTCCGGCGTCCTGGAGCGCCTGCCGGATGGCGGCGTCGAGGTCGGCCGGCTCCGGGTGGTGACGCCCGCTCAGATGCTGCCAGGGGAGGCCGTGCTTGCGGGCCCGCTCCAGCGCTCCGGAGGCGGAGTTGTTGCTGAGCACGAGGACGATCTCGGCCGCGAGGCTGCCTGCCTCGATCTGGTCGATGATGGCCTGCATGTTCGAGCCGCCGTGCGAGGCGAGCACACCGATCTTGAGCACCATGGAAGGGATCCTCCGCCGGGCAAGGCGAGCCTACCGCGGGCCGCCCGCCGGACTGATAGATTGCGCGGATGGGCGTAGCCGGCCGCGACTACATGAAAGACGAATCGGGATCCAGGGGGCGCTGGAGCCCGGGCCGCGTCACGTGGACCCTGATCGCGGTCAACGGGCTGCTGTGGATCCTCTTCTCCGCGTCCTTCAATGCTGGCTCGAACGGGCCCTGGCGCTCGCTGGTTCCCCGGGACGGCCTGGCCGGGTTCATCTACGACCACCTCGTGCTGCATACCGACGAGGTCTTTGCCTCGGGCCGGATCTGGCAGCTCTTCACCGCCTTCTGGATCCACGACTGGCTGTCCGTCTCGCACGTGTTCTGGAACATGCTGCTGCTGTTCTTCTTCGGCCGCAGCGTGGAGTCGGACCTCGGCGCGCGTGGCTTCCTGAAGCTGTACATCGGAGGGGGGCTGGTCGCGTCCGTGATCCTCACCGGCTACACGTACGTGACGGGCGTGCCGGCCGCCGGCTTCGGCGCCTCGGGCGCGGTGTACGCGGTGATGGTGTGGCTGGCGTGCATGCACCCGCGGCGCACGATCCTCCTCTTCTTCATCCTCCCGCTGCAGCTGTGGGTGGCTGTCGGGGTGTTCATGGTCGGCAAGGAGGTGCTCGACCTGACCCAGCACGTGGGCAACGCGGGTTCGGCCGTCGCGCACCTCGCCGGCGCGGCGTGGGGTCTGGCCTACTTCCGCTTCTTCCCGCGCTGGGGTAGCACGCACGGGCCCGGTGGCTGGATCGTCAAGTTCCGGCGCAAGCGAGCGCGGGCGATCGAGGCCCACAAGCAGCAGGACGAAGCGGCCGTGAAGGCGCGGGTGGACGCGCTGCTCACCAAGATCTCGACCGAGGGCATGGGCGCGCTGACCGAGGAGGAGAAGTCCTTCCTGCAGGAGGCGTCCAAGCGCTTTCGCTAGCCCGTCCGCGGGTACGATGCCGCGATGAACTCGGGAACCCCCCTGCTGCCGGTCGTGAAGGCCTTCCTCATCTGCGACCAGGTGATCCACGACGCCCAGACCGGCAAGAAGACGCTGGTGGGGGTGTTCCACGAGCTACGCGCGGACCGCTTCCCCGCGGTGCATCCGGTGCTCTGGATCTACGCGAACCTGACGGACGCGCGTGGCAGCTACGCGTTCGAGATCCGCTTCCTCGACGTCGAGCGCAACAAGGTGCTGGGCAACGGCACGCCGCCGCCGATCAACATTCCCGGTCCGCTGCAGACCACCGAGCTCTCGGCGCAGCTACGCAACGTCCAGCTGCCCGGCCCCGGCACGTACGAGTTCCAGCTGCTCACGAACGACCAGCTGATCGCGACGAAGGCCATCCGCGTGTCGAAGGTGGACGGCTCCGAGCAGCCCCGCGAGCCCGACCAAGAGCTCTGACGCCACGCGCCCGGTGCTCGGACTTACCCGGTAGGGGCGGGC
>JAHEIK010000087.1 GCA_024639415.1 Planctomycetota bacterium | reverse complement strand
GAAGAACACCACGCCGATCGACCCGCCGAACTCGGCACCGAGGCTGCGGCTGATGAGGAAGTAGGCCCCTCCGCCGCGCACGCGCGTGTTCGTGGCGATGGCCGAGAGCGAGAGTGCGGTCAGGGTCGTGATCGTCTTGGCGAGCAGGACGACGGCCAGCCCCAGCCAGATCCCCGTGTTGCCGATCACCTGGCCGAAGCGCAGGAACATGATCACGCCGAGGATCGTGAGCGTGCACGGCGTGAAGACGCCGCCGAAGGCGCCGAAGCCCTCGCGACCGCCACCGTTGGCACCTTCGCGCGCGGGCTTGTTCACATGGTCACGTAGCGGCACGGAACACTCCGGAAGAAGCCGCAGAGGATACGCGCGGCCCCTCCCGGAGAGAGGCGCGATCTCCTCGGGCGCGGTTAGTCTCGCGCCGAATGGGCATCGATCTCGTCATTTTCGACTGCGACGGGGTCCTCGTGGACAGCGAGGGCATCACCACCCGCGTGTACATCGCGTGCCTGGCCGACCTCGGCCTCACCTGGCGCTACGAGGATGCGGTGCACCGCTTCCGCGGCGGGAAACTCGCGGACGTGGTCGCCGAGGCCGAGGCGGACCTAGGCCGTCCGCTACCTCCGGACTTCACGGAGGGCTTCCGCGAGCGCCTGTTCGCCGCCCTGCAGCAGGAGATCGAGCCGATCCCCGGCATCGTCCAGGCCCTGGACACGCTCCCCTACCCGACGTGCGTCGCCAGCAACGGACCGCGCGCGAAGATGGACGCCACCCTGGGAACGACCGGCCTGCTGGAGCGCTTCGAGGGCCGCATCTTCAGTGCGTACGACGTCGGCTCGTTCAAGCCGGAGCCGGGCCTCTTCCTGCACGCCGCGGCGTCGCTCGGGGCACGGGCGGAGCGCTGCGTGGTCGTGGAGGACAGCGACGGCGGCGTGCGCGCCGCGGTCGCCGCCGGTATGCACGCGCTGGCCTTCGACGCACACGGCGCCGGCCTCGCCGCCGAGGGCGCGACGCGCTTCACCGACATGGCGGCGCTACCCGGGTTGTTGGAGCACATCGCAGGGCTGTAGGGGCCTGGGGAGCCCGAGCACGGCGCAGGCGAGTCGTGGCCCGTTCCGACCGACGTCGAGTTCCCAAGGCCCGTACATGCATGGCGTACGCGCCAGGAGTCCGGGCCCCCTTATCTCGGCAGGTCGCTGGGGCGAAGGCGCCGCAAAGCCATCCGCGACGTGGCGTGGTCTGCCACGCGAGGAGCGGCATGGCGCAGCGCCGCCGAGCATCCAGCGACCCGCACTACTTGAAGGGCGGGCCGCCGATCCAAGTGACGAGCGAGTACCGCTTGCCCGAGATCATCGGCAACACGCGGTGGTACTCGAACGCCGGGAACACGACGACGCTGCCCTGCGCCCGCGCCTGATCCGCCCACGCCGCCGCGTCATCTTCTTCGGACTCGTGCACGATGTTGAACAGCTCGAGCGCGCCACCCTCGTAGTCCGCCGGATCGCTCAGCTGCACGACCATGGAGAGCTTGCGGCCGGCGAGCTCACCACCCAGGCCGTCCTGGTGCCAGTCGTAGAACGAGCCCGGCTCGTCGTACATCGTGAACTGCGCGTCCTCGGTGAAACCGAGCAGGTCGAAGCCGTAGATGCGGTTGGCGCGGAGCGCGACCTTCGTGAGCTTGTCGAAGATCCACAGCGTGTCCTCGTCCGGCTCGATCCACGCCGTGCGCGACTTGCGCGTGATGGCTTCTTCGACGTACTCGCTCTCGGAGCCCCCCACCAGGGCGTCGTCCGCCGCGAGCGAGAGCCCGAGCTCGACGATGCGCGCACACTGCCGGAGCGTGAACACGCGCTCGTAGACGAGCCCGCTCTCGTACGGATGGTCGACGACGGGAACGAAGGCGCGCAAGGTCTCGGGCGTGTACTTCGGCACGACCCCAAGAGACCACGTAGGCCGGACAGTTCGCCCCAGGCTACGTACGGCGATGGAGCTTGAGCCCCTCGGTGCCCTGGAAGGTGATGAGCAGGGCGCCGCGGGCGGCGTGCTCGTCGAAGAGTTCGTAGATGACCTCGCTCTCCCCGGGCCACGGGTAGGCGAAGGTCAGGTCGAAATCGTCGGGATCCATGCCCAGCTCGTCGTAGGCCGCCTCGGCGCTGTCGTCGAGCCAGGAAAGCTCGGCACCCGCGTCGGGACTCACGACGCTGCCTTCCGGAACGTAGCTGCCGATCACGAACTCGACGGGGAGGTCCACCTCCGCGGCGAGCGCGCTCGAGGCCGCCACGAGCTCCGGCTCCACCTCGATGCCGACGGCGTGCCAGCCTAGCGACGCGGCCATCATCGCCACGACGCCTTGGCCGGAGCCCCACTCGCAGAACGAGCGCCCCGGTGCGAGGCGACGCTCCGTGATCACCTGCAAGCCGCGGTAGACCACGCGGTAGTCGCAGGGGATGTAGGAGTAGATGGGCGCGTCCTTCGTCGCCTCCTCCCAGAGCAGGAAGCGGCGCTCGGCCTCCACGATCAAGGCCTCGACAGGGGGCGGAAGGACCACGGCAGCCAGGTCCGCATCGGCCAGGGGGACGTCCGTGAGGCTCACGAGCGCATCCTAGGCGCGGCAGCCCGTATACTCGCGCGCCATTCGGCGAGGAGCACGAGCGATGCGAGTACGTACCTGGATGGGCCTGGCCCTGGCGACCGCGGCCCTGGCCTGGGCCGCACCCGTCATCGCCGGCGTCGGCGACAAGGCGCCGGCGTTCGAGGGCAAGGAGTTCGTCAACACGCCTGAGGTGTCCATGAAGGACCTGAAGGGGCAGGTGATCTTCTACGAGATCTTCCGAACCTGGTGAGGCCCCTGCAAGACGCAGGTGGGTCACCTGAACGAGCTCCAGGACAAGTACGCAACGATGGGCTTCACCGTCCTCGCCGTCACGAACGAGACGCGCGAGAAGGTCGACGACTTCGTCGAGAAGCAGAAGGCCACGCACCCGATCGTCATCGAGTCGAGCGACAGCATGAAGCTCTTCGGCGGCAGCGGCTTCCCCTCCTCCTTCCTCATCGCGCCGGACGGCAAGATCGCCTGGTCAGGCCACCCCGGCGGGGTGCCGGAGAACCTGATCGAGGAGCTGCTGACGAAGGCCGAGCTGTTCCCGGACCTGCCGAAGAAGCTCGCCTCCATCCGCAACCAGATGCAGAAGGGCAAGCTCAACGACGCCCAGAAGGCGCTTGCCAAGCAGAAGGAGGGCGGCAAGCTCTCGCGCGAAGACGCCACGTGGGCTGACAAGCTCCAGGGTTGGCTCGACTGGAATCGCGAGTCGGTGACTAGGCGCGCTGCCAAGGCCGTCGAGGCGGGCGACTTCTACGGCGCCTGGCAGGCCTACGTCACGACGGCCAAGAACTGGAAGGGCGCCGACTTCGCCAAGGAGGCGGGCGCCAAGGCCAAGGAACTGCTCGCGGACAAGACCAAGAAGGTCGAGATCGACGCAGGCAAGAAGCTGGCCAAGATCGTGAAGAAGATCGGCGCTGCCAGCCCCAAGAAGGCCATGAAGCTCTTGAAGCCCATGACGTCGAAGAAGTACGCCGAGACCACGGCCGGCAAGCAGGCCGCGGGCATGATCGAGGGCTACCAGCGCGAGCTCGACGCACTGCGCTAACCCTCCAGCAGGCCGCCAGACGGCCACAACGGCCCGAATCGCCCGTCCGCGCCCTAGATCTGGGCTCCGGGCGTGTACCCTCTGCGGCCAGCCCCGGGGCGATCGGGCCCAATGTGACGGAGGGTGCAATGCTCAAGGAATTCAAGAAGTTCGCGGTCAAGGGCAACATGCTCGACATGGCCGTGGGCATCGTGATCGGTGCTGCGTTCGGCACGATCATCAAGTCGCTGGTGGCGGACATCCTGATGCCGCCGCTCGGTCTCCTGATGGGCGGCGTGGACTTCAGCGCGCTCAAGCTCACGCTGCAGGAGAAGACGGATGCCGTGATGAACGGTGACAAGGTGGTCACGCCGGCTGTCGAGGCCGTCTCCATCAACTACGGCACGTTCATCAACAACGTGATCTCGTTCGTGATCGTCGCCTTCGCCCTGTTCGTCGTCATCAAGGCGATGAACAGCTTCAAGGAGAAGGAAGAGGAGAAGCCGGCCGAGACGCCGAAGCAGGAGGTCCTCCTCGGGGAAATCCGCGACCTCCTCAAGAAGAACGCCTGACGCTCCTCTAGGATGCTCCGCGGGTCGCCCGCCGATCCGCGGAGCATGCTCATGGCAAAGAACGTCCTCGGCCGCGATCTCGAGACCTGCTGCACGGATCCGATGACCGGGTGGCACCGCAACGGCAAGTGCGAGACCGGCCGCGACGACCTGGGCCGCCACCTGGTGTGCGTGCAGGTGAGCGCGGACTTCCTCGCGTTCAGCGCCTCCCGTGGTAACGACCTCAGCACGCCCCAGCCCGCGTACGGCTTCCCGGGGCTCCAGCCCGGCGACTGCTGGTGCCTGTGCGTGGACCGCTGGAAGGAAGCCCTGGCCGCAGGCATCGCACCGCCGGTCAAGCTCGAAGCCACCCACATCTCGACGATCGAGTTCGTGGACCTTGCGGACCTCGAAGCCCACGCGCTCCCGCACGCGACCGAGTAGGATGCCCCCCGCAGCCACCGGAGGAGCAGCGAGCGTGTCGGACGCGAACCAGGATCCCGTCGCCCAGCAGGTCGAGTGGGGTGCGCTCGAAGCGACGAGGGGCAGCAACTTCCGCACGCATCGCATTGCGAAGTCGCCCGACCGCTGGGCGTTCAAGCCAACGCCGGGCGTCTACACGATGCTGGTCGTCGCGTGGACCTTCGCAGCCTTCGGCCTGCTGCTCGGCCTCCTCACCATCGGCCGACTCCCCTGGTGGGGCACGTTCGTCGCCATCGGCATGGGCACCTTCTTCGGCGCCGCCGGCATGATCCTGCTGCGACGCATCGAGCGCCCGTTCTTCGACTTGCGCGCCAAGCGTTTCTGCACAGAGCCGCTGGATGAGGGGGTGCCGTTCGCCGAGCTGCACGCCGTCCAGATGGCGCCGCACAGGGTGGAAGCGCCCAACGAGCGCGACAGGTACTGGAGTTGCGAGCTGAACCTCGTGCATCATGACGCCTCGCGCACGCGCATCCTCAGCCACGGCAACGTCGCGGCGCTGCGGCTGGATGCCGCCGAAATCGCAAACCTGCTCGGAGTCCCGCTGTGGGACAGAACGGCTACGTCATGAAGCCCAACAACGGTCTGGTCTTCGCCTGCCTCCTCGACGGGAAGGGCGGTGCCCGCGAGGGCGACTGGGACATGGTGCGCGCCTGGGATCCGTCCCAGGGCGTCATCTGGATCCACTTGGACCTGAACGTCGAGTCGGCGCGTGCATGGCTCACGGGCGAGAGCGGCTTGGACGACATCGCCACGGCGGCGCTGCTGGCACGCGAGACGCGCCCGCGCGCGGTGGCCCGGGGCGACGCCCTGCTCGTGAACCTGCGCGGCGTCAACCTCAACCCCGGCGCGCAGCCGGACGACATGATCGGCGTGCGCATCGAGCTCGAGGGGAGTCGCGTGATCACGGTGCGCCGACGCAAGCTGAAGGCGATCCGCGACGTTCGTCGAGCGCTGGCGCAAGGGACGGGGCCCGCCGACGCAGGCGACTTCCTCATCGTCTTGATCGATCAACTGCTGCGCCGCATGGCCGCCTCGTTCGAAGCGCTCGACGACCGCATCGACAGCGTGCAAGAGCGCATCCCGACGGATGCGAGCGCCGCGTTGCGCGGTGAGATCGCCGACATCCGCAACCAGGTCATCTCGCTGCGGCGCTATCTGGCCCCTCAGCGCGAGGCACTGGCTCGCCTGCAGATTGAGAAGGTGACCTGGCTCACTCCGCTCCACCGCGAGCGCTTGCGGGATCTCACCGACCGGACGATGCGCCGCGTCGAGGACCTCGAGGAGGCACGCGACCGGGCCGGCGTGGCTCACGAAGAGCTGACGGGGCGCATGAGCGAGCAGATGAACCGGACGATGTACGTCTTGGCCATCGTCGCGGCCATCTTCCTGCCGCTCGGCCTCATCACCGGCCTGCTGGGGATCAACGTCGGGGGCATGCCCGGCGCCGAGAATCCGACGGCCTTCTGGTTGGTGTGCCTGATGCTGGTCGGTTTGGCGTGCCTGCAGTTCTGGTGGTTCAAGAAGCGCCGCTGGCTCTAGCCTGTCCGCGCCGGCAGGCGAGCCCTTCGGACCTGCCGTAGGATGGAGCGGTCCGCCCCGTTCCCGCACGAGGACCCACCATGGCGCAATCGATCCTGTGCCCGCAGTGCGAGAAGCGCTTCCGCCTGTCGGACAACCCGCCCGCGCAGGCCACCTGCAGCGGCTGCGGCACCCTCATGGACCTGACGGCCTTCGGCGGCGGGGGCGCGCAGCCGGCCGCCGCCCCCGAGGCGCCCAAGACCACGTCCACGCCCAAGCCGACGCAGCATCGCGCCTCGCGTGCAGGTGCCAAGCGCCGCAGGGCGCCCGCCTCACGCCGGGGCGCGCGCCGCGGCCCCCCGGCCCGCGGGGAGGCGCCTCAAGAGAAGCCCATGAGCGGGGGCACGCAGGCCATCCTGATCTTCGTCGGGGTGTTGATCGTCGTGCTGCTCTTCGTCGTGGCCGGCAAGCGCGATGCGGATGACATCCCCAAGGCCCCCGCGCCCCCGCCGGTCGCCGAGGTCGATCCGACACCTTCGAGCATTCCGTACAGCCCCGAGCCGATCGCGGATCCCTCGAAGCGGACCAAGAAGGACACGCGCAAGCGCAAGGTCCCCTTGAACCGCAAGGGCAAGCCGCGCCTCAGCCGCGTGCAGCTGGTCCAGCACGACTGGCCGGACGAGGTCCCGGCGGACGTCCGCGCGCAGGCAGACGAGGCGATCCGCAAGATGTACGTCGGCGGGCGCGACGGTGTCGAGGCGGCCGACTGGATGGTCAGTCAGGGCCGCCCGATCGCAGGACGGCTGATCAGCGAGTTCCTCGTGATCGAGGCCAGCCCCGGCTTCGACGACCGCAACGGCGCCGCGATGGCCATGGTCATCGACGGCACGCTGCGCCGCATCGACGGTCAGATCGAGCGCTACTGGGAAGAGCGCGAGCGCATCCGCGCTTGGGGCGCCTACGCCGCCCCGAGCTTCATCACGCGCATCGCCAAGCGCTGGACCTGGTGGTGGATCGAGGGCGAGTGGAAGGAGAACCCGCGCAAGCCGTGGGATCCCTTCGAAGACGAGGATGACGCGGCCAAGGACGGCATCAAGCGCACCGAGCCCGACAAGAAGAAGGACCCGAAGAAGACTGGCTACGGCAAGCGAGCAGGCAGCGACTAGTAGCAGCTCGCTGGATGCTTGGCCGCGCCTTGCCATGCGCTCCTCGCGTGGCAGACCACGCCACGTCGCGCATGGCTTCACGCTGCCTGCGCCCCAACGACCCGCTGGCAGGCAGTAGACGAAGAGCATGAGGCGGCGCGCCGCGCTGAGGGCTCACACGGAAGCGCGGTGGAGGTCTGCCAGGGCCGCGAGGCTCGTGACGCGCGCCGTCGGCGTCACCTCCCCCGCAGGCGGTGCCGTGGCGCCAAGCCCCCCGGTGGCGTGCCGGCGGTCTACCCACACGCACGGCAGGTCCAGCTTGTTCGCCGGCTCGATGTCGTGATGCAGGCTCTGCGCGACGTGCAGCAGGGACGCATTGTCGATGCCGAGGGCGGCCAACTCCTGGAAGAGCCGCGCGAAGTTCGCCAGATCCGGCTTGTACGAGCCGACGTCCTCCGCCGTAACGATGAGATCGAACTCGACGCCGAGGCGCGCATTGCTGCCGGCGAACGACGCCCGGTCGATGTTGGAGAGGATCGCCAGCTTGAAGTGCTGCTTCAGGTAGCGAAGCGCCTCGGCGCTGTCGGGGAACGCCGGCCAGTCAGGCACCGAGCGCGAGAAGGCGTCGGCCTCCTCCGCGCGCACAGCGCAGCGCAGCTCCGTGCCGAGCCGCTCGATCACCGCACGCAGGATCTCGGGATAGGACCGCCCGGGGTGCTCGCGCTCTTCCTCGCTCTCGCACGCGCCGTAGAGCTCGAGGAGGCTGTCCCGCGGCAGGTCGACCTGGTGCCGGGCGAGCCAGGGCGCGAGTCCAGCAGCAAGGCCCGCCTCCCAGTCAATCAGCGTGCCGTAGCAGTCGAAGCTCAGGGCCGCGACCCCGTCGAAGAGCGCGTCAGTCGTCATCCCCCGCCTCCTGCACGATGCCCTGCCGCTCGCGGTTCACGACGAGCCGCGTGACGTCGGGACGGCTGTAGTGCCCGGACGGATCGAAGTTCTGCCGCTCTTCGCGCACGCGGGCGTGGTCCAGAACGGCCGTGAGGAGCGTCTCCTCCCCCACGACCGGCTCGACGATCCAGGCGCCGTCGGGCCCAGCGATGCACGAGCCGCCGTCCGCGAGCATCTCCGGCGCAGCAGCGAGCAAGGCCTCGCGCTCCGGGAAGTCCTCGGGAACGTCCTCACGCCGCAGCACGGACGACGCACTGATCACGAAGGAGCGCGCCTCCTTCGCGATGAAGGGCGTGACGTCCTCGGTGTTGCTGCGACTGCCGGGCCAGGAGGCGACGTGCAGGTCCTCGCCCTGCGCGTGCAGGGCCGCGCGCGCCAGCGGCATCCAGTTCTCCCAGCAGTTGAGCGCGCCAAGCCGGAAGCTGCCGAGTCGGTGCACCTGCAGACCGTGTCCGTCGCCGGGCGCCCAGGCGAGCCGCTCCTCGTACGTCGGTACCAGCTTGCGGTGCACGGAGGCGACCGTGCCCGACGCGTCGATCGTGACGAGGCTGCAGTAGAGGCTGTGTGCGCCGCGGTCCGCCGGCCGCTCGACGCAGCCGAGCACGACGGCGATCCCACGCTCGCCCGCGAGCGCACACAGAGCGTCCAGGTGGCCGTCCTCCAGCGAGACGGCCTGCTCCATGTAGGCGGCGTGGATCGCCTTCTGGCGGGCCGACTCGAAGCGCGCCCCGTCGGTCAGCGAGAGCCAGAACGGGTAGCCCGGCACGAGGGCCTCCCCGAAGGCCACGAGCCCGCAGCCCTGCTCGGCGGCCTGGGCCACCGACGTCTCGACCTTGGCGAGCGTAGCCGCGCGCTCCAACCAGACGGGCGCGATCTGCGCGACGGCGACCTGCAGCGTTCCGGCCTCCATGGCGTCCTCCCTCCGGGGGCTGAAGGTACAGCACGCCCGTGCTCTCGCTTGCAGGTAAGTAAGTTCTTACTTACTGTCTTAGGCATGACCACGCCCGTCCGCCTGCCGACCTCCGAGCGCCGCGAGCAGATCGCCGACGCGGCGCTCGCCATCATCGGCCGCCAGGGCTTCTCCGCGCTGACGACGACGGCGCTGGCGGAGGAGATCGGCGTGACGTCCGGCGCGCTGTTCCGGCACTTCCCGTCGCGCGACGCGATCCTGGAGGAGACGGTGCGCCGTGCCGAGGCGCGCCTCAGCGCGACGCTCGACTACGTCGAGCCCGAGCCTCTCCCCCGCCTCGAGCGCCTCGCGCGCGCACGCGTGCAGGTGCTGTCGGAGGAGCCGGGACTCGCTTGGCTGCTGCGCTCCGAGGAGGCCTTCCTCGTCTTGCCGCCGGCGGCCGTCGAGACGCTGCGCGACCTCGTCAAGCGCTCGCGGGCGTTCATCGAGGCCGCCCTCCGGCAAGCGATCGCCCAGGGCGACGTACGCGACGATCTACCGCCCGACGTGCTGCTGTTCACCTTCACCGCCGCCGTCCACGCCATGATTCGCGCGCCCGGCCTGCAAGGCCGGGCGGGCAAGCGTCGTGACGTCGGCCGCCTGCTGGACGGGCTGTTCGCCATGCTGGCGCCCCCAGGGCGTCCCCCCAGGAGCTAGACCATGCAATCCCCCGACTTCGACAAGAGCACGCCCGTCGGCCGCCTCGCGGCCGCCGCCCCGCTGGCGACGCGCGTCTTCGCCCGCCACGGCATCGATTTCTGCTGCGGCGGTGGTGTGCCGCTGGGGCAGGCCTGCGAGACCCGCGGTGTGGCCGTGGATGCCGTTCTCGAGGAACTCCGCGCCGAGCTGCGGGAACCGTCGGAGGACGGCCGCTCCTGGGACGGCGCGCCCTTGCCCGACCTGATCGAGCACATCCTGCAGACCTACCACCGTCCCCTCGACGAGGAGCTGCCGCGCATCGAGGCCATGGCACGCAAGGTGCACCAGGTCCACGGCGACAAGGATCCGGAGCGACTGGCGAAGATGCTCGCGACCTTCCTCGCACTGAAGGCCGACCTCGAGCAGCACATGCAGAAGGAGGAGCAGATCCTCTTCCCCATGATTCGCAGCGGCGACGGTGCGATGGCCTCGGGCCCGGTCGGCGTCATGGAGCACGAGCACGAGGAGGCGGGCGGCATGCTGCGCACCCTGCGCTCCGTGACGGACGACTACGTGCCCCCGGAGGGCGCCTGCAACACCTGGCGTGCGCTCTGGCACGGCCTGGCCGACCTCGAGCGCGCGCTGCACGAGCACATCCACCTCGAGAACAACATCCTGTTCCCCCGCGCCCTCCAGGGCTAGCCCGCGGGGCCAGAACACGCCTCCCCACCTCGTCAGCCCGGTCGCATTTGCTTAGAATCCGGTTCTTCACCGGAGGCTACCCATGCGCTCGATCCTGGCCGTCCTGCTCGTCACCGTGTGTCTCGTCGGAGTGTCCGCCGTGCTCCTCGTGCACAGCCCGTCGGCGTCGGCCGACGAAGTGCTGAAGCCGAGCAAGGCCTACGGCGTCTACGTGAAGCAGGCGCGCCGCATGAGCGCCGACGAGAAGAAGGCCTACGCGCTCGACTACATCGAGAAGTGGAAGGCCTCGGGCCAGAAGACCAGCGCGATCAGCCGCTACGCCCTGGCGCAGTTCCAGCAGCTCGCCGAGCACTACGACGACGCGATGATGGGCTTCCGTGCGACGCGCACGAACTCGGATCCGAAGTTCAAGGACAAGACGCGCGACTACGGTGCCACGGCCGAGGCGGCGCTGCTGCTCATCCCCGCCGTACGCGCCAAGCTTGGCCAGAGCGGTCTCGACAAGGCCGCCGCCGAGTTGGAGACGTACGGCGAGAAGATGCTGTCCGATCCGTCGCGCGGCAAGTCCCGCGGCAAGCTGTTGATGGTCCTCGCCCGGCTGCACAACATGGCCGGTCGCTTCGAC
>JAHEIK010000478.1:2223-3473 GCA_024639415.1 Planctomycetota bacterium | reverse complement strand
GCCCGTTCATTTGTTCGGGAAGAAGCGGGCGCGCAGGGCCTCTGCGCGCTCCTTCATGAGGATCGCCCCCTCCTGTGAGCACCAGGCACGGTAGTGCTCGGCCGAGCCGCTCGCTGCGGCCGTCCAGGCCGCGTGGATCTTCTTCTCGGTCGCGTCGACGTCCTCGGGCGGCTCAGCCGCAAGCGCACGCCCGACGTCACCGGCAATCACCGCCAACTGCATGTGGACCTGCGCCGCGGAACGATCGGCACCCTCGGCATCGGGCGCCCACAGCACCGCCGCGACCGACTCCACGTCCTGGTCGAAGCCCGCATCCCCCCGGACACGGCCGACCCGCACGCGCTCGCGCAGGTTCTGGAGCAGGCTGCCCGCAGTCCGCAGGGCGCCCGCCTCGCCATCAGGAGACCCCGTCGCACGCTCGCCGGCGGGGTCGCTCCACGCCGGGTCGTCAGGCTGCGGCTGGGGTGCTTCGTCCGCGCCGCAGCCGGCGAGGGAAAGCGCCGGAACGGCCACCAAGAGCGCGATCAGGAGCGGATGCACGAGCTTGCGGCGCAGCATGGTTCCTCCGTGGGCGCGTCAGTCTAGGGCGGCCCTCGACGGCGGCGTCGCGCGTTTTGATTGCATAGTGCATCCAATAGAGCCGCTCGCCCGGGGACGGGCTTGGCCGGGAAACCGCACTCCCGTACCCTTCCCGTCCCGGTGGGAGCGCCGTGGCGTTCAGCCCCCTCGACCTCCCCGCGCCCGCGCGCCTTTCACCGCCTCTGGAGGAACCTCTATGCCTGAGTCCGAGATGCTGCAGGTCATGGACGCCCCGGGCAAGGCCAAGGGCAAGACGCCGGCCGGACTCAAGGGCGACGACCTGAAGGCGATGTTCCGCGCGATGTTCTTCACGCGCCAGCTCGACCAGCGCGGCATGAACCTCCAGCGCCAGGGGCGCATCGGCTTCTACGTCCCCTCGTTCGGCCAGGAGGCCAGCCAGATCGGTGCCGGCTACGCCATGGCGGACCAGGACCTGCTGTTCCCCTCGTACCGCGTCATCTCGATCGCGCTCCTGCGCGGCGTCGACCTGCGACTCATCTTCAACCAGGCGTGGGGCAACGCAGCCGGCCTGTGCAAGGGCCGCCAGATGCCCAACCACTACGCGTTCCCCGACATCGGCTGGAACAGCATCTCGTCCCCCATCGGCACGCAGATCAGCCACGCAGCCGGCGCGGCGCGCGCGGCGCAGATCCGCGGTGACGACAAGGTCT
>JAHEIK010000478.1:0-2213 GCA_024639415.1 Planctomycetota bacterium | reverse complement strand
CGTGGGCCTGGTTCGGGGACGGCGGCACATCGAGCAACGACTTCCACGCCGGGATGAACTTCGCCGGTGTCTGGAAGGCACCGTGCATCTTCATGTGCGAGAACAACCACTGGGCGATCTCCGTCCCGCAGGAGATGCAGACCGCCTCGCAGAGCTTCGCCGCGAAGGCGGTCGCCTACGGCATGCCCGGCATCCGCGTCGACGGCAACGACGTCCTCGCCGTGTACGAGGCGTGCCGCGAGGCGCGTGAGCGCGCCGAGAACGGCGGCGGGCCGACGCTCGTCGAGACCGTCACCTTCCGGATGGGACCGCACTCCTCCTCGGACGACCCGTCCAAGTACCAGGCCAAGGAGCTGTTCGAGGCCTGGCAGGAGAAGGACCCGATCGATCGCTACCGTGCCTGGCTCAAGGGCAAGCGCCTTTGGACCCAGAAGTGGGAAGACGAGCTCAAGGAAGAGATGCTCGCCGAGATCGCCGCTGCCGTCGAGGCAGCCGAGTCCACGCCCGCGCCCGTCGTCGAGACGCTCTTCGACGACGTCTACGCCGAGGTGCCGCCCATGCTGCTCGAGCAGCGCGCAGCCCTCCTCGAGCAGATCCGCCGCAGTGGCGACATCGAAGACACCGGCGGCGCGTTCCCGCTCTAGGCACGCGTCCCCGAATGAGAGAAAGGCATCCAGCACATGCCCCAGATGACCATGCTCCAGGCGCTCAACGACGCCATGCACCTCGCCATGGACAAGGACGACGACGTCGTCATGCTCGGCGAGGACATCGGCAAGAAGGGCGGCGTGTTCGGCACGACCGCCGGCCTGCACGACAAGTTCGGCGACATGCGCGTGATGGACACGCCGCTAAGCGAGTGCGGCATCATCGGCGCGGCGGTGGGCATGGCCGTCTACGGCCTGCGCCCCGTGCCGGAGATCCAGTTCCAGGACTTCATCTTCCCCGGCTTCGACCAGATCGTGAGCGAGATGGCGAAGATGCGCTACCGCTCCGGCGGGCACTTCACCTGCCCGATGGTGGTCCGGACGCCCTCGGGCGGCGGCATCCGCGGCGGGCACTACCACTCGCAGTCCGGCGAGGCGTACTTCGCCCACACGCCGGGCCTGCGCGTGGTCATGCCGAGCACGCCGCGCGAAGCCAAGGGCCTGCTGCTCTCCGCGATCTTCTGCGACGACCCCGTCATCTTCCTGGAGCCCAAGGCGCTCTACCGCCACGGCAAGGAGGAGGTCGAGGAGGGCTTCTTCACGATCGACATGGACAAGGCGCGCATCGCCCGCGAGGGCTCGGACGTGACACTCGTCACGTGGGGCGCCATGACGCCGATATGCATGGACGCCGCCAAGGACGTCGCCGAGCGCGGCATCGAAGTCGAGATCATCGACGTGCGCTCCATGCTGCCGTGGGACGCCGAGACCGTCATCGAGAGCGTCAAGAAGACCGGTCGCTGCATCGCGGTGCAGGAAGCCCCGCGCACCTGCAGCTTCGCCTCCGAGATCGCGGCGACCGTCGCCGAGAAGGCCGTCGACAGCCTCGAGGCGCCCGTCGGCCGGGTGTCCGGGTTCGACACCCCCTTCCCCTACACACTCGAGCACGTCTACAAGCCCGACAAGAAGCGCGTCGTGAACGCCCTCGAGTACGTGGCCAACTGGCAGTAACGAAAGCCGACTGAGAGAGGAACGCCCCCATGGCATTCGAATTCAAGCTGCCCGACATCGGCGAGGGCCTCACCGAGGGTGAGGTCGTGAAGTGGCTCGTGACCGAGGGCCAGGCCGTCAAGGAAGACGAGCCGATGGTCGAGGTCATGACCGACAAGGCCACCGTCGAGATCACCGCGCCGACCACGGGCACGATCGCCGAGATCCGTGCCGCCGAGGGCGAGGTCGTCCCTGTCGGCAACGTGATGGTCGTCATCGACAATGGCACAGGTGCTGCGGCAGCAGCACCTGTGCAAGACGCAGAGGAGGCAAAGAGCGCAGAGGAAGAACCGGCCGCCGAGAGCGCTCCGGCTCCGGCTGCTTCTGCAGCCGGAGAAGAAGCAAAGGGAGCAAAGGACGCAAAGGCGGAATCCGCTGGCGGTCGCGCTGCGGCGCCCGTAGCCGCTGCTGCGCCCGCTGCCGTCCTGCGTGAGAAGACCCTCGCCGCCCCGGCCACACGCAAGCTGGCTCGTCAGCTCGGCGTGGACATCAACGCGGTGCCCGCCTCGGGCGCCA
>JAHEIK010000477.1 GCA_024639415.1 Planctomycetota bacterium | reverse complement strand
ATGCTCAGGCCCAGGAAGTAGGCCTCCCAGGTCAGGCAATTCAGCGTGCTGTTGGTGTAGTTGACGCCCCAGAAGAGGGCATCTTCGTTCCAGTCGTCGTTCAGTTCCTCGTCGTCGATGACGACCGGGCGCGTGACCCAGGCGTCTACCTTGTGGAAGCCGCTCTTCCACCAGCCGCCGACGCCCTGGAAGGTCCGGCGGGTGTTGGCCCAGTCCAGCGGCGAGACGAGGCGCTGCTTGCCCGTCTGCAACTCGTGGCGTCCGAGCCAGATCCCCAGCTCGCTGCCGCCGACGTTGCCCTTCAGCTCGGCGAACAGGTTGAGGACATCCCCCTTGTTCTTGTCGATGGCGCGCGGGCCGAGCTCGCGGTCATCCCACTGGTTGGCGTAGATGCCCTCCGCGTAGACGCGCAGGTTCTCGCCGAAGTGCACGTCGGCGTGCGCCCGGATACGCCCGAGCAGCCAGGCATCGCTGTCGTCGGCCGGGGCGCCGAAGCCCAGGTTGGCGAACTTCTCCCAGCGGAAACGGATCTGGCCGCCGACGTTCACCCATACGCTGCCGTTGCGGGTCAGGCGCTTGGCCTTGAACTTGTCCGACCAGTCGTCGATCTCGCAGCAGTCGCGGCACAGGCAGGGGCGCCAGTTCTCAGCGAAGCGCAGGTTGTGGTACTTGGGCGGGCACGGGGGGTCCTTCTGCTTGTTGCAGTCGCAGCAGGGGTAGGGCTTGCAGTCGAAGGGCTCGCACGTCTGCGGAGCGCAACCGGCGGCCGCCGGTGCGCTGGCCGCCGGTGTGCTGGCCGCCGGTGTGCTCGTGGCCGCGACGGCCACTGCCTCGGGGGACGCTGCGGATCCATCCGCAGTCGGCTCGTCCTGTGCCCAGCCGCCCGAGGCCGTCACAAGGAGTGCGGCGCCGATGCAGGCCATCGTGAAGAAAGCCCGGCAAAGGCTGCCAGACGACGTATTGCTCCCCGTCATAGGTCGATTTCCTCCCACGGAATCGGGCGCGGAAACGCACGCACTGTGCCGCGGGCGCTGTGCGCTCGGATTTGCATGGCACACCTCGCGCACGCGGGCAATACCCGGACGGGGCAGGTCCGCAGCGCCCGAACTGCGTAGATTCCCTCAGGGGGAGGCGTGAGAATCCACACCTCGACCTGGGGTGCCAGGAGCGACTGATGTCCGATCCCTTCCAGGTGCTGGAGCACGAGCACCGCTTGATCTCGAAGGTCCTTGATGCGCTTGCCCAGGCCGTGGAGCGCGAACTGCCGGTGAGCTTCTACGAGCGGGCCGTCGAGTGGCTCGACATCTATGCCACCCAGTTCCACCACGCCAAGGAGGAGGACATCCTCTATCGCTACCTGATGGACCACGGCATGCCGCGGGACTACGGCCCCCTGGGCGTGGTCTTGGAGGAGCACGACTACGGCGACGCCTACATCGTCGCCATGCGCAAGCACGCCGCAGACCAGGACATCCCTGCGCTGCTCGAGGACGTCAGGGCGTACGTCGAGTTGCTGAAGGCCCACGTCGAGACCGAGGACGACCTGCTCCTGCCCATGGGGCGCGCGATGCTGACCGCCGAGGAGATCGCCGAAGTCGCCGCGCTCTTCGATGCCGTGCCGGATCCGGAGCCCTCCGTCGACGTGTGGGAGACGATGGTCGAGCAGTTGGTCGCCGAGGCGGGAGGCAAGGCGTGAGCGCAGGCTTCGACGTCTGCGTCATCGGGAGCGGAGCCGGGGGAGGCCCGGTCGCCGCTGCCGCGGCCGAGGCCGGGTACCGGGTGGCCGTCCTCGAGAAGGGCCCCTGGTTCGACCAGGAGCAGTTCCTCAAGGACGAGATCGCCATCTGTCGGCGCCCCACCTTCTGGCCGCGCAAGAAGGACGAGCCGCACGTCTGGGAGTGGATGGACAAGCAGGGGAAGCGCAGTGCCTTCCTCACGGACCAGTTCTGGAACGGCAACCTCGTCGGCGGCGCAAGCATCGTGATGAGCGGGTTCTTCCTGCGTCTCAAGCCCACGGACTTCCGGCTGCGCTCGACCTACGGGCCGGTCGAGGACGCCGACGTGGTCGATTGGCCGATCTCGTATGACGACCTCGAGCCCTGGTACGCGCAGGTGGAGCAGGATGTCGGCGTCTCGGGCCTTGCGTGGGAGGACCTGCCCCCCGACGTGCTCGACAAGCGCTCGACCGAGGACATGGCGTTCCTGCCCACGCGCGAGCATCCCTTCGCCGACCTGATCGACAAGAAGGGCGCCGAGCTGGGCCTGCATCCCTTCCCCACGCCGCGCGCCGTCTTGCCCGAGGACTGGAACGGCAGGCGCGGCTGCGCGTACTCGAACTACTGCGGCAGCTACGGCTGCCGTACCGGTGCCAAGGGCAGTTCCCTCGCCGCCTGGCTGCCGCGTGCGCTCGCCACGAAGCGCTGCGAGATCCGCTCCCGCGCCATGGTCACCAAGCTCGTGTCCGACGAGACGGGCAAGGTCGTGAAGGCCGAGTACCGCGACCGCGAAGGCAAGCTCCAGAGCATCGAGGCATCCGTCTTCGTCGTCGCGTGCCAGGCGATCGAGTCGGCCCGGCTGCTCTTGAACTCGCGCGGCCCGAAGCATCCCAACGGTCTGGCCAATGGCAGCGGACTCGTGGGGCGCAACCTGCTCTACAGCACGTTCGGCGCCGGCTGGGGGGAGTTCCGCTACAGCGCCTACAAGGACGATCGCTGGCTGCGGTCCAAGGAGACGTTCATCAACCGGTCGATCCAGGACTGGTACCACATCGACGATCCCAAGCTCGGCAAGCGCAAGGGTGGCACGATGGACTTCCTGTTGATGCACCCGAACCCGATCGCTGTCGGGCTCGACCAGGCGTTCAACGACAACGTGCCGGACGGGCGCGTCTTCTGGGGGCAAGCGCTCAAGGACCGCATCTACGACTGGTGCCACGAGGCGCAGCACCTCAAGTTCGAGATCTTCGGTGAGTGGCTCGCCGACCGCCGCAGCCGGGTGACGATCGACCCCTACACGAAGGACCGCTGGGGCAACCAGGTCGCGCGCGTGCACCCCTACAGTCACCCGCGCAATCGCGAGACGGCGGACTACCTCATGGCGCGTGGGCTCGACTTCATGCGTGCGCTCGGCGCCGAGAATCCGCGCACCGTCCGCCGCTACGGCGGCCCCAGCACGAATCTCGTCGCCGGCACGTGCCGCTTCGGCAAGGACCCGCGCACGTCGGTGCTCGACCCGGACTGCCGCGCGCACGAGGCGCGCAACCTCTTCGTCACGGACGGCAGCTTCATGCCCACGGCGGGCAGCGTGCCGTTCACGTTCACCATCTACGCAAACGCACGGCGCGTGGCAGCCCGCATCGTGGAACAACTCGGAGGCCCAAGGCGATGAAGCGGATCATCGAGCCTTTTCGCATCAAGGTGGTCGAGCCCATTCGGATGACCACGCGGGAAGAGCGCCACGGCTACATTCGCGATGCCGACTACA